>CAJYHD010000421.1 GCA_913773715.1 uncultured Sphingobium sp. | reverse complement strand
CCACAAGAAGGGCGCGGGTTTGCTGACTTTTCGCCTGCGATTTGTCGCGTAGGGTGTGTAGGTCCAAGCTTGTTTAATGGAGCCGGTGACCCCGCCCGATACAGACCGTCGAACCTGCAAGGACTGGCCTACGGCGCTTGATGATCGGCTGCGACCTGCAAGCCACAATGCACCCCTAGCGAACGCGCGTGGGGGTATGATTGGGGGTATCTCGGGAAATGGCCGCTGTAAAAGTGTAAGTTTCGCGCCATTCTTACGTCATTACGCGGTTCCCCTCACCCGCTCCAATCTTCTTCCCCGCGACACGATCGCGCTGCTGGCCTTTGCTCCAGCATTGCTGGCGCATGTCATTAGATTGACCAGATTATTTATTTGTTCTGTTGCGGAACTCAATTTCGGGTAGCACGCTTGTGGGTCGTCCTCATGTCAAGGAGGCGGATATGCGAACAGCCGAATATTACCGAGAGCAGGCCGTCCTGGAGGAAGCTCGGGCGCGTCTGGAAGCCGATCAAATACGCCGTTCTTCTGCTATGTCGGTCGCGCATGATCGACATGCAGACGCCAATTTCGCGGAGATGATCGAGATCGGTAACAGATGGACGCCCGTGACAATGCAGCCGGTCATTAGGGCCTGATCATCAGCCGACCTGCCGTTTGGCAAGTTTCCGCGCCAGGGTGCGGCGATGCATGCCGAGCCTCCGGGCTGCCTCGGAAATATTGAAGTCGCTGTCCTTCAGCACTTCATGAATATGCTCCCATTCCAGCGTCTTGATCGATGTCGGGCGGGGGGCGAGAGGGGCGTCGGTGTCGCCAGCCGACCGCGCGAAAGCAGCTTCGATGTCGTCGGTATTGGAGGGTTTGGCGAGATAGTTGGTGGCGCCGAGCTTGATGGCCTCGACCGCGGTCGCGATGCTGGCAAAGCCTGTCAGGACGACGATCAGCATCGAGGCGTCATGTCCGTGAAGCGTCTTGACGCTGGCCAGCCCAGAATCCGCGCCCAGCTTTAGGTCGACGACGGCATGCGTCGGGCTGTTGTCTTTAAGCAGATCTTCCAGAGCATTTTGGCTGTCCGCGAGCAGGACGCTCCATCCACGACGTTCGAACGAGCGCTTCAATGTTCGGGCGAAGTCCTGATCATCCTCGACGATCACCAAAAGCCGGGCGTCACTCATCATGGCTCAAATCCTCTTCCAGCGCCACGCTGGTGAGCGGCAGGCGAAGAACGACCATCGCGCCACTTTCGGCTCCGTTGCTGACGCTGACATTGCCGCCCAGTTTTCGGACGACGTTCACCACCAGAAACAGGCCAAGACCGCCGCCCTGCTTGCCTTTGCTCGACCGATACGGCTTGCCGAAATCCGCAAGCATATCAGCGTTGAAACCGCTGCCGTTGTCGCGCACGGCGATGTTGAGCGCCTGGCTGTCGCGCCCGATCAGTATATTGATGTAAGTCGCGCCCGCCTCCCGCGCGTTGTCGAGCAGGTTGGTGATGGCCTGTCGTATGACGGGATCGGAGATGATGCGCGGATAGTCATGCGGCCCATAGTCGCAGCGTAGCGGCATGGCCGGATTGGCGAGGCGCCAGTCTGTTGCGATCCCGCCGACGAACGTGCGGAGGTCCGTCACTTCGGGCGCTTCGCCTCGTGCTTCACCGGCGGAGAGCAATATGCCCGACAGGATCGTCTTGCAGCGGGTGACGGCCGCCTGCATCTCCGCGACCTCTTCCATCAGCGCCGGATTTTTCGCGATCTGCGGCACGCGTCGCCAGTCGCCCAGCACCACGGCAAGCTGCGCGAGCGGCGTGCCCAATTCATGGGCCGCGCCGGATGCGAGCAAGCCCATCCGAACGATGTGCTCTTCCTCCGCTGCCTGTTGGCGCAACCGCGCGAGATAAGATTCCCGATCTTGAAGGTTGCGCGCGATCTGCGTGACGAATAGCACCAGCAGCACCGCGATCATGGTGAGGCAGATCCATGTGCCAGCTATGTGTAGGTCGAACAAATGTCCCTGCAACAAGCCTGTCAGGCTGAGCGGGTGGTAAACGAATGCGAGCAATCCTGCGCAGATGCTTGATACTGCTACGATTCCCCAAGCGCTCCAACGGTGGAGGAGGACTGCTCCCAGTGCGACCTGAACCAAGTAGAGGGTGATGAACGGATTGGTCGCGCCGCCGCTCAGGTAGAGAAGGGCGGTGAGCGCGAGGACATCGAACAATAGCGCAAGGAACAGTTCGGCGTGGCTGATGTCGGTTCGCCGACGAAGTACGGTAAGGCTCGCCAGATTCATGGCGAGCGCGATGCAAGGCACCAACAGCATTGACATGAGGGGCAGGCCGATGCCCATGCCGTAATGCACAAGCAAGATCGTCGCCACCTGACCCGCGATAGCCAGCCAGCGGAGTTGGACCAGCAGCGCCATATTCTTGCGACCCGCAGCATCGGCAGGCCATTGGCTCGGGAGCCAGCGGGCGTCGATCGGCCATCGCGGCTTCATGCCCGGCGATCTTTTTTCAACTGACGCATGGCAAAGATATAGGCCGCTGCCACCATTGCCGCCAGCACGAACCATGTGATGGCGTATTGCAGATGGTTGTTGGGGAAGCGGACGACGGTCAGTCCACCGACAGGAAGGGCATCCGGGCTGGACGCTGCATCGGCGTCGATAAAATATGGAAGCGGGGCAGGCGACAGATGCCGCGCGCGGGCGATCGCCTTTACGTCGCGCGAATGCCAGCGGTTCGATGCCGGATCATTGCTGCGGAGGAAGCCGCCGTTCGGCTCGGTCAAGCGCAGCAGCCCGGTTATGCGGACGGAGCCTTGCGGCCGATCGTAGCGGGATTTGGCTTCGGGAGGGACGAAGCCGCGATTGATCAGGATGATGCTGCCATCCGCGCGACGGAGCGGTGTCAGCACCCAATAGCCCGCGCCCTTAATCGTTGCGGCCTGAACCAGCGTGGCCCGATCATGCAGGAAAACGCCACGCGCTTCGACGCGGCGATATTCATCATCTTTCGTCGCAGAAGATGGCGCTGGCACGGGCACGGCATGGATGCGGGCCTCGACGCGGGCGATCAGGTCCCGCTTCCATCCTAGCCGCTCGACCTGCCAGACGCCGAGCGCACAAAGAGCCGCAAACATCAGGGCCGCGAGCAGCGTCACCCCGATGGGGAACCCCGCCGACCGGCGGCGGGGGTCGCCCTGTGTCACGGCATCTGGCTCATGTCGTGCGCCGACATGGGCATCATGTTGGTGTTGAGATGGTACATGACCCACATGGAGCCGGACAGGGTGATGACCACCAGCACCAGCGTGAAGATGAGCGCCAGCATGGTCCAGCCGCCCTCCGACCGCGTGTTCATATGCAGGAAATATATCATGTGAACCACAATTTGCACGACGGCGAAGGCCATGATGACGAGCGCGGTGGTCTGAGCGTTGCCCAGTACGCCGGTCATCACCAGCCAGAAGGGAATGGCCGTCAGGATCACCGAAAGGCCGAAGCCGATCATGTAGCTGCCCATCGTTCCATGAGCATGGGTGTCTCCATGATGGGCGCCGTGATGCGCGTCATGGCGACCGTGGGCGTCGTGGTGGCTATCGTGCGCGCTCATCGCAGCATCCCCATGAGATAGACGAAGGTGAAGACGCCGATTCAGATGACGTCGAGGAAGTGCCAGAA
>CAJYHD010000420.1 GCA_913773715.1 uncultured Sphingobium sp. | reverse complement strand
CCGCCGACGCGCCGCTGGCGCAGCAGCAGATGAAGGTTGAGGCATAATCATGGCCACCAAGAACGCCGAGGCGCATGCCGCCGTCGCCAAGAAGTACGAATGGGGCTTCGCGACCGAGGTCGAGCAGGAGTTCGCGCCCAAGGGTCTGACCGAGGACACCGTCCGCTACATCAGCGCCAAGAAGGACGAGCCCGAATGGATGCTCGACTGGCGGCTGAAGGCCTTCCGCCTGTGGCAGACGATGGAGGCGCCCGACTGGGCCAAGCTCAACGTGCCGCCGATCGACTATCAGGAGGCGTATTATTACGCCGAGCCCAAGGTGAAGAAGACGATCGCCTCGCTCGACGAGCTCGATCCCGAAATCCTCGCCACCTATCAGAAGCTCGGCATCCCGATCGCCGAGCAGGAAGTGCTGGCCGGGGTGAAGGGCGCGCGCAAGGTCGCGGTCGATGCCGTGTTCGACAGCGTCTCCGTCGCCACCACCTTTCGCAAGGAGCTGGAGGAAGCGGGCGTCATCTTCCGCTCGATCTCCGAAGCGGTGCGCGAATATCCTGATCTGGTCAAAGCCTGGCTGGGCAAGGTCGTGCCGATGCACGACAATTATTTCGCGACATTGAATTGCGCGGTCTTTTCCGACGGCACCTTCGTCTACATCCCCAAGGGCGTCCGCTGCCCGATGGAACTCAGCACCTATTTCCGCATCAACGCGGAAAATACCGGGCAGTTCGAGCGCACGCTGATCGTCGCGGATGCGGGCAGCTATGTCAGCTATCTCGAAGGCTGCACCGCGCCCATGCGCGACGAAAATCAGCTGCACGCCGCCGTGGTCGAACTGGTCGCGCTCGACGATGCGGAGATCAAGTACAGTACCGTCCAGAACTGGTATCCGGGCGACGAGAATGGCAAGGGCGGCATCTATAATTTCGTGACCAAGCGCGCGCTGTGCCAGGGCCGCAACAGCAAGGTCAGCTGGACGCAGGTGGAGACGGGGAGCGCCATCACCTGGAAATACCCCTCCTGCGTGTTGAATGGCGAGAACAGCGTCGGCGAATTCTATTCGGTCGCGCTCACCAACAACAGGCAGCAGGCCGACACCGGCACCAAGATGATCCACAATGGCAAGGGATCGCGATCGACCATCGTGTCGAAAGGGATCAGCGCGGGGCGGAGCAACAACACCTATCGCGGGCTGGTGCGCGTGGCGCCGGGTGCGGAAGGCGTGCGCAACTTCACCCAGTGCGACAGCCTGCTGCTGGGCGATCAGTGCGGCGCGCACACCGTTCCCTATATCGAGGTGCGCAATCCATCGGCGCAGATCGAGCATGAGGCGACGACGAGCAAAATCAGCGACGATCAGCTGTTCTATGCGATGCAGCGTGGGCTGGATCAGGAAAGCGCCGTGTCGCTGATCGTCAACGGGTTCGCCAAGGAAGTGCTCCAGCAACTCCCGATGGAGTTCGCGGTCGAGGCGCAGAAGCTGTTGGGCATCAGCCTGGAAGGCAGTGTGGGATAATTTTTGCCATGCCGGGCTTGGTCCGGCATCCCGCTTCTAGGGAAAAGCGAGACCCCGGATCCAGTCCGGGTTGACGAATGAGACTAAAAGGACAGACCATTGAGCGACGAAGACGATATCCAGGATGCCCTCGCCGATTTCGCGGAGGATGTGAGCAACGGCCAGTCATGGACTGCTGCAATCCGCATCCTGACCGAGGATTATGAGCTGGAAGAGGGCGAGTTGCAGGCCCGCGCCGCTAAGGATTTCGGCGACCTCGATGCCTATCAGGCCGAATGCCGCGCCGCGCTCGAAAAGGGCGACGCCGCCTTCACCGAAAGGCTGCGCACGGACAAGGCGTTCCACAAGGCGAAGTCGCCGAACCTCGCTCGCATGGGTCCGGTGACGGAGTTCGTGACCAGTGTGCTGGAAAAGGGGGCGCCCGAACCCGGTGCCGACTGGTGGCCCTATATGCCGATCAAACGCCACATCGACACGCTGTTCCCCGCGCCCGGTGACGTGCGCGACATGGCCTTCTGGACCGCCCGCACCCTCCAGCGCACGCACAAGAGCTAAGACATGCTGACAATCGACACTCTCTCGAACGAAATCGACGGCAAGGCGATCCTCAAGGGCCTGTCGCTCACCATCAACGCTGGCGAAGTCCATGCGATCATGGGGCCGAACGGCGCGGGCAAATCGACGCTGGCCTACACGCTCGGTGGTCGTCCGGGCTATGAGGTGACGGGCGGCAGCGCGACGTTCGAGGGCGCGGACCTTCTCGACATGGACCCGCATGAGCGCGCTGCGGCCGGCCTGTTCCTGGGCTTCCAGTATCCGGTAGAGATCCCCGGCGTGTCGAACCTGCAATTCCTGCGCGAAAGCCTCAACAGCCAGAAGCGCGCGCGCGGCGAGGCCGAACTGAACGGCGGCGAATTCATCCGCCTCGCCAAGGAGAAGGCGGGCCTGCTCGGGCTCGACATGGACATGTTGAAGCGTTCGGTGAATGTCGGCTTTTCGGGCGGCGAAAAGAAGCGCGCGGAGATGGTGCAGATGGGCATCCTCGATCCCAAGCTCGCGATCCTCGACGAGACGGACTCCGGCCTCGACATCGACGCGCTCAAGATCGTCGGCGCGGGCATCAATGCGATCATGCGCAAACCCGACAAGGCCGTGCTGCTCATCACCCATTATCAGCGCCTGCTCGATTATGTGCAGCCCGATTTCGTGCATGTGCTGGCCGGTGGTCGGATCGTTCGTTCGGGCGGTCCGGACCTCGCGCTGCAACTGGAACGTGAAGGCTATGCCGAGGTGACAGCGGCATGAACGCGCTGCCGACCCGCCGTGAAGAAGCCTGGCGCTACAGCGACCTGACGGCGCTGGAGAATGTCTGGCCGCTGCCCGCACCGGTGCAGATCAGCGTCCCGGCGGACGGCGCGGTGCATCATCATCTGCTACAGGATGCCACTGACGGCGCGGCGGCAGTGCATGACTATGTCATCGACATCGCGGACGGCGCGCGGCTGGACTTCCATCTGCTCAACGTCGGCGGCAAGCTCGGCCGCGTCACCTTCGCCGTTACGCTCGGCAAGGGCAGTCATTTCGAACTCAGCGGCGCGATGATCGGCGGCGGCGAGCAGGTGCTTGAGATCGTAACCTCCGTCACCCATGCGCAGCCGGACGCGACCAGCGGCCAGACGATCCGATCGATCCTGGGCCAGCGGGCGACCGGCAATTATCTCGGTTCCATCAATGTCGCCCGTGATGCGCAGCGCACCGATGCCTTCCAGTCGATCAAGGCCATGCTGCTCGATCGCACCGCTACGGCTAATGCCAAACCGGAACTCGAAATCTATGCCGACGACGTGAAGTGCGCCCATGGCGCGACATTCGGCGAACTGGACAAGGCGGCGCTCTTCTACATGGCCTCGCGCGGCATGGACCCCGTGACCGCCAAGACGCTGCTGCTGAAGGCATTCGTCGCGGGCGTGTTCGACGATGTGCCGGGAGAGGAATTGCGCGAACGCTTCGAAGCCGCCGCCATCGCCAAGCTGGAGATGCTGGTATGAGCGACCTCGTGACCGACCTCAGCCTGCGCCATGACTTTCCCGGCGTGAGTGACTGGCATTATCTCGACAGCGCCGCCACCGCGCAAAAGCCACAGGCGGTGATTGACGCCATCGCGCGCGTCTACGGCCCGGATTACGCCACTGTCCATCGCGGTGTTTATGAGCGTTCGGCCAACATGACGCTCGCCTATGAAGCGGCGCGGCGCAAGGTCGCGGCCTTCATCGGGGCATCGTCCGACAGCGAAGTCGTCTTCGTGCGCGGCGCGACCGAGGGGAT
>CAJYHD010000419.1 GCA_913773715.1 uncultured Sphingobium sp. | reverse complement strand
GGCGGCGACCGTTGACCAGCACCAGCGTACGGTTGGAACCGAGACCGCGAAGATCGACCGTCGCCGTGCCGGTCGCGCCGTTCGAAACGTTGCCGCCCTGGCCGGCAAACACCTGCGGCAGCGCATTCAGCAGATCTTCGGTGCGGGTCGTGCCCGCGAACTTGAATTCCTGGGCACTAACGGCCGTGATGGGGCTCGCCGATTCAATCTCGGGACGCGCGATGCGGCTGCCGGTGACGACGATTTCGCTGCCGGGAGCAGACGGCGCCTGCTCGTCCGCAGGGGCGCCCTGCGTGACCGGAGCAATCGGCGCCTGCGGCGTCTGCGCGGTCGCGGGCAGAGCAGACATGGTGGCACCCACCAGAACGGTCGTCGTAAGCAAACGCTTCCGAATAGCTTGCATCGAAAGTCCCCTTTTGTTGATGACTGCACCCTGTTGGGCCTCAGTCGCTGCCTTATTGCTAACGCTGCATTTCGCCCGATCAATCCGGCCAAAAGCGGGCGCTCCAGCTTTGACGAAAGCCTGTCACATGAAAGACACATTGCGGCACATGTGTTGCGCATTTTACAGGAGCTGCGTACTTTTGTTCCATCGCACCTGAGGCTGTCATGCGCATATTGGTATCACTTGCTCTTCTGATGCTCCCCGCAGCAGCGTTGGAAGCGCGAAAGGCCCCGCCGCCTGCGGTTCGGGATGTCATCGACTGCCTGAAGGTCGTGGACACGGCGGAGCGGCTGGGCTGCTTCGAGCGGACCGCCAAGGTTCTGGCCGCCGCCTCCGACACGGGCGACGTCGTCGTCTTGGATCGCGACACCATTCGCAGGACGAAGCGCGAACTTTTCGGCTTCAACATTGCGTCGGATGGCGTTTTGGCAGAAACCGAGCGGGGCCAGGATGCTGACGTCGATGAAATCACGTCAACCGCGACCGCCGTTTCCCAGAATCGCGACGGTGGCTATATTATCACGCTCGCCGAGGGCGGTCGCTGGGAACAGATCGCCCCGGGTCATTTCGGCCGCGCACCGCGACCGGGCATGACGGTGTCCGTGAAGCGAGCCGCATTCGGCAGCTACAAGATGAAGATCGGGGAGGCACCGGCGGTCAGGGCGCGCCGGGTCGGATAATGGCTGCCGGCTAGCGGAGCCGCTTGATCCGGATGCCTCGCGCGCCTCCGAAAGACGCGAGATAGCTGCTCATGGCGGCCCGCCGGATGCTTATGCTGTCACCCGCCGCCGGCGAAATCCGCGCGCCGTCGGTGGTACGCCACACGCTGTTATCGGACAGGGTAAGCGTGAAATTGTCCCGTCCGAAGGGCGTGACCCGCGCGATCACACCGTCCAGCTTCGCGATGGGCGGGGCCACGTCGGCACGCCGAACCTGCTCTGCGGGCGCCAGTCCGAAAACGGACCGGCGCTTCTCCTCGCCCTCGGCGGCATCGACGACTTGAAGCCCCCGCGTCTCTCGCGCCGCGACCAAGTCAGCGCTCGCCCGATCGTAACAGGCCAGACGGGCCGCCTGCTCGGACCGGGAGCGACAATCGACGATCGCATCCAGCAGTGCCGCACCCTTGGCCGGCTCGGACGGCCTGGCATACCCGCCGGCCGACCAAGGCAACGCACAACACGCCAAAGCCACGCCCAGGATCATCCGCCGTCTCACCCCGACCCCTCCTTCGCCGATTCTGTGTCCTTCATGACACATCGTTCAGATATTGCAGTATGATGAACAGGGCGTCATTGCCCGAAACGGCCATATACCCTTATCGTGATAGATGTCGACAGAAAAAAGGACATCATTTCTGTCAGATACCTGAAGTATGACGAGGCAATCATGCCCGCGTACAGTTAATTGGGGGTATTTGGAATGAAGACGCTAAAGTCGCGCCTTCTGGTGACGGCCGTTTTGACTGGGTCGGTCCTGACGGCAACGCCGGCCATCGCGCAAATCGGCCCTCCGGAAGTCGAAGAGAGTGCCTCGGGCCAGGAAAATCCTTCCGAGATCGTGGTCACGGGTTCGCGCATCCAGCGCCCCGACCTGACGTCTTCCAGCCCTATCGCTGTGGTTTCTCAGGAAGAATTCAAGCTGTCCGGCGCGGTGAACGTCGAGCAGGTCATCAATACGCTGCCGCAGGTCCTGCCCGGACTGACCGGCTTTTCGAACAATCCCGGTAACGGCGCCGTCACGCTGAACCTGCGTAACCTTGGCGCGACGCGCACTCTGGTGCTCGTCAACGGCCGCCGCTGGATGTTCTACGATACCAACCAGATCGTCGATCTGAACACCATTCCGCAGTTCATGCTCGGCGGTGTCGAGATCCTGACCGGCGGCGCGTCCGCCGTATATGGCTCGGACGCGATCGCGGGCGTCGTCAACTTCAAGCTGCGGACCGACCTGAACGGGATCGAGGGCGGCATCAACTATTCGCTGACCGATCGGGGTGACGCCGCACGCTATTCGGCCGATCTGGCGATGGGCTCGAGCTTCGCCGACAATCGCGGCAACGTCGCGGTGTTCGCCAACTACACCCGCCGCAAACCGCTGTTCCAGAGCGCACGGTCCTATTCTGCGACGGCATCGGGTGACGGCTGCATTGTTCCGGGCAGCACCAATGCCGACACGAGCATCGGTACGCCGTTCCCGTCGGGCATCGCGACCGGCACCTGCCTTGCGCGCGGTGGGCAGATCGGTTTCGTGCCGCAGGGTTCGGCCACCGGCCCGATCGGTACGATCACCGCCAACAACAACACGTACATCTTCAATGCCAGCGGTGGCGGCACCCGCCTGTTCCAGGATCCGGGCGACCTTTATAACTTCGCACCGGCCAACTACCTGCAGCTGCCGCAGGAGCGGTATCTGTTCGGCGGCTATGGCAGCTACGAGATCACCGAGGGTGTCGAAGCGTTCACCGAGCTGAGCTACGCGAACAACCGCGTATCGCTGGAGCTGGCCCCGACGCCGACCGGCGTCTCCGCGCCGCTGTTCGTCAACAGCCCGTACTTCAACGCGCAGACGCGCGCGCTGCTGGCGCCGCTGGACACGGATGGCGACGGTTACGTCACCAGCAACGTCGCCTATCGCTTCCTGTCGGCCGGCTCGCGCAATTCGGAGCAGACGCGTCAGGCGTTCCGCGTCCTGGGCGGCCTGCGTGGTAACATCACCAGCAAGCTGCGCTACGAGGCGTACTACTCGTATGCGCGTACCAGCAACACGCAGATCCAGCAGGGCAACGTGTCGCGCAGCCGGTATATCGCCGCGCTGACCAACGAGTTCGTGCCCGGCAGCACGACCCAGTTGCAGTGCCGCGATGCCACCGCCCGTAACGCGGGCTGCTTCCCGATCAACGTCTTCGGCTCGGGCCTCGCGGATCCCAGGGCGGTTCGGTATGTTCGCGTCAACTCGACCAATATCGAGGTGTCCGAGCTGAAGAACGCGGTGGCCTCCGTGTCGGGTTCGCTGTTCGATCTGGGGCTTGGCGGCGGGGACGTCGCATTCGCCGCCGGCGGCGAATATCGCTCGATGGGCTCGCGCTACATTCCCGATACCTTCCTGGCATCGGGCGACGTGCTCGGCTTCAATGCGGGCCAGCCGACTTCGGGCAGCTACAACGTCAAGGAAGTCTTCGGCGAACTCGACGTTCCGATCCTGCGCGACAGCTTCATCTACAAGCTGGAGCTGAAGGGCGCGGCCCGGTATTCGAAGTATTCGCTGCCGGCCGTCGGCGGCAACTGGACCTACTCGGCCGGCGGGCAGCTGGCACCGGTGCGCGACATCACGTTCCGCGGCGAATATTCGCGGGCGGTGCGTGCGCCGAACGTGCAGGACCTCTTCGGCGGCAACTCCACCGGCTTCCCCGG
>CAJYHD010000418.1 GCA_913773715.1 uncultured Sphingobium sp. | reverse complement strand
GGTTGGTCAAGGCTCCTGGCGGCTTTTGGGTTCATCCCGACCGTCACACAATGGAGTTTCCTGTGACCAATTTCCGAGAACCGCCCGAGGGCGACTGGGTCTATACCCGCTACATCACGCGCAACGGCAAGCGCATCTACCACCCGCGCGGCGGCCTGTTCCGTTTCCGGGCGAAGCCGCGTCGGCCGAACTAACTTCCGGCTATCGATTGACCCCGCCCTTCTTCGGAAGGGTGGGGTTTTTCGCGTTTCAGGGCAGGTATTCCTCCAGCGCTTCCATCAGCGCGCGACGGCCCTCTCGGAAGCGCGCCCTCGACATATAATTCAGGCATTCCCCGGCATCCCCGTCGGGAAAGTTCGGATCACGTTTCGCGTCGCGGGCAAGATCTCCAATGGTGTCGTCACGATCCGCCTGGTCGAAAAGCCAGCGGGTGAAGTTGCTGGTCTCCGACGGGCCATCCGTGATCATGCGCGCGAGCGCCAGGGCGTCCCGACGTATGGCCGGAAGCGCGAAGCTGATATCGTTGCGTTCAATCGCCAGCGTCAGCGACGCCCGCTCCAGCGCGAGCTGATGGCGCTGCTTGAACTTCTTCCAGTCGTCGTCACCCAGCTCCAGATCGACATAGGCCGTTTTACCCAGCCCTATTCGCTCGGCCATCTGCGCCTGCGTCAGCCCCGCGCGTTCACGAAGTGACTTCATTTCCTGAACACTCATCTTCAACTCCTTCAGCGGCTGAGGATCAGGGCCGCCCCCTTCCGGAGGCGGCCCCTTTCCGCTACATTCGGAACTTGACGGTCAGTCTAAGTCCGATCCAGCGGAGGACCAGTTTGAGGTGCAAGCTCATCTGGTTCTCCCTGCTTTCGTCAGCGGGATTGCTGACCCGCTCTTTATGACCGGTTTCCGGTATTAAATAAAGCGATTTCACCGAAAAACGGTATTTATTTATGTCGCCCTTGCCGCGCTTATCCGAGCTATTGGATCAATCCGGGGCATTGTGCGGAACGGCCGTGTCGCGGACGAGAGGATTTGAATCGCGGACTTCAGATCCGCGCGTCCCTGCAATCTGGCTGATGCATCGGCTCCGAGGGCATCGCGATGCCTTCGCAGTATTGATGAACGCCAGCCTTGTGCGCGACGCGGAGGCGGTGCAGCGCTCGGCCATTGAAGCGACGCTGTGTCTGGCGAAGCTCCGCGACCAGCCGGAAGCGTTTTTGATGATGCTGCGAAGTGATGCCGCGTCAACGATACAAGGTCAGCTTTCTATCTGGGGGTCTGTTGACCCCAGTCTTGCAGACGAGGCTCGAAGCGAGAGCAAGGTGATTTTCGGCGACAGGGCGCCCGACGGTGCGAAGCATCAACGGTTCGATTGGCAAGCGCTCGCGACCGACGCCTCCCTGGCGCACCTCTATCGCCACTACAAACATCTGTCGGCTAACTCGGTCCATGTGACGGGATTGTCGTTCACATGGGATGGTGCGGACCTGTTCGGCCGTAAAGGCCTGCTAGAAACCCGAAAGATTCATGCGTTGGCCGTGATGGCCGCAACGGCGTTGGAAGGTTTGAAGGCCTTCGCCGGCATCATGGCGTTCGAAGATCTAAAGACTCAGGCGACGACGCTCGTCAGAGCCTTGTCGGAAATCGATTTCGGCGATGTCGATGATGACGGGCGAGGCTAGAAATCGGGTTCTTTCCAAGAAGCGTCGGCCGCGCGCGTCTCAACCGGATCGTGCATGGGCCAGAATACGCCCTTCGGTTCACCTGGCGGTGTGAAGAGAAACACCATCCTGCCCGGACAGTTGTAGCGCCGACAGCGCGCCCAACGGTTCCACAGCTTCACCTTCGGCCCTGACAGCCGGATGACGACCGAGAGGTCGACCCAGCAATCGAGGTGACATCGCGGGCATCTCGTCGAGATAGTCCAACGGTCGTGGCGCAACTGCGCGACCGTCATGTGCGGCGCCACGCTGAGGTGATGACCGAGGCCTCGGTATTCCGGCTTCTTATAGCCCACGACTCATCGACGCGAGAGGCGCGCCGCAAGCATATGAGTTTCGTCGGCGGTCATTTTCGCGAACTGGCCCATGCCCAGAGCCAAGGCGGCGTTCACCAAGCGGTCGTTCTCTTCCTTTGACACGTAGACGACGTTTGACCCTGGCCCCGGCATTGCCGGCAGGCTTGGGTGGGGCGGCGGGCTGCGCACAACGCGAGCTGCAAGCTCGGCGTCCAGGCGCATCAATTCTTCGGTTGAGAGGGGCTGGCCCATGATGTCCTCCGTCGCGCCACCGACGGAGCTCTCGTAAAATTCAAGCGGCCGAGTCCGCAAGCTAATTCGGAACAAAAAGAGAACGTGCTCCGGGACTATTCCGGGACTTTGTGTCCCGGACCCGGTCAATCTTCACCCAATGTTCCCGTATGCGCGCTGAGCGCGAGCGGGCACCCCGAATACAGTCGATTGATTTTATTAGGGAAGGTGGCGCACCCGACAGGATTCGAACCTGTGACCTCTGCCTTCGGAGGTTATCAGTCGAAGCGCGCTATGCTTTGTTAAAGCTGATTAATTGCGGCTAGGTGTGCTAGCGCTCCGGGACTATTCCGGGAGTTGCTCGCCTCCACACGGCCACCAAGGCCTAGCGAGGTAACCCTAGACGAATGCGCATGGCTTCTTGTGAAACTTGCAGCCGCTCGGCCAATCCAGGGACGGTGTTGATGCCTTGGTTTTGCAGAGCGGTGATTGAATGATGCGGCATCAGCAAGTTGGCGGCAAAGCTGTTGGCCTGCCTCTCGTGCATCGTCCTAACGGCTGCGTTGGGTGCAATCGGGGTTCCGTCTTGTCTATAGGCACGTGTGTCCCCCACACCGGCTCCCAGAAGCTCACGATGATAGATATAGTGACCCAACTCGTGCGCAGCGGTGAAACGCTGCCGAACGAGGGCGTGCATGGGATTCACCGCAACCCGATATGAACCGTCAGGCCGACGTTCGATCCAGCCGGACACGTTATCATCCATAAGGGGACGGTCGGGCCCAAGCCCGAGTTCGCCCAAGATATCGAACACGGGAACGGGGATGTCGCCCCAATACTTCGCGGTGAGCGCCAGGGGGTCGATAGTCATTGTCATCCTGCCTCCTCTCCGATCTCGTCAGCGGCTTCCACATCGTCGGTGTTTCCGAGCGACGTATTCATCAAAAAATCTACGTGGCGCCGAGCTATCTGCGGGGCTTCTGTCCGGCACCATTCTGCGACCAAGGCTTTCGCATGCGTTCTTGCCTCATCCTTCGCAGCGTCCTCAGCCCACTTCTTCACCCACAAACCCCAGCCGATGCCGGCTAGAAGAGTTACGACACCGATAAGCAACGACCCCATAGCGAAGGCGTTGCCAATCGAGGCGAATGAATTCGCCAACGCGTCCCACTCCGGTTGCGGCATATCCGTAGCCGAAGGTGCCGCAGCAGCGACAACCGGACACGGTCGAGTTGCAGCCTCCAGTAGCCGTTCACAGACGGTGATCGGAATCTGAGGAACAGCCACACGCCCTCCCCAGCGATCAGCCCGATTCGCGGCAATAGGGTAATTCGCTTAAAAAGTCCTACGTCAACGCTTTGCAACGTAATGTTCTTGTTTTGTGCCCGCAAGAGGTTGTGACGTCGCACTCTCGCGACGCTGGCCGCGCGTAGTCTTCACAGTGGAGCTATTATTTGCGGCTGCGCGAGCGTCTCTGTTTTGCCGGCGCGAAGGTGGCCGCGGGGTCTGGTGCTCCGGGACTGTTCCGAGACTCCAGTTGCGCCCGTAGGCCGCTGTCCAAGGCATGCGAATAAACCAGTGTCGACTTGATGTCGGCGTGCCCCAGCAGCTTCTGCGTCAGGCGCAGGTCGCCGGTCTCGGCCAAGGTGGTGGTGCCCACATGGTGACGCGTGCCGTGGATGATGCGGGTGTGCGTGAGGCCTGCCCTTTTGGCCGCTGAGCGGAGGCGTACGGCCAGGCCGGTCCGCGAGACTTCGACGAGCCGATCGCTGCCGTCGTCGTCGCGGCCTGCTGTCTCGAACAGAATGGATGCGAGGCCGGCTGCCTTCGCCCGCCCGGCGCGCGCCGCAATTTCCCGCGCGTCGTCGGCCCGAAGGGGGAGGTAAAGCGCGCCGCGCTTGCGCTTGTTGATAGCCAGCACCGGGCCGCCCGGGGCGTCGGGGATGAAGGCCTCAGGCGGGAGGAAGGTCTCGCTGTAGCGCAGGCCGTAGGTCAGCAGCAGACGCAGGACGAAGCGCGCCGTCGGGTCGCACTGATCCGACCAAGCCTTCTGCTGCTCGGCGCTGTAGAGCCGAATCTCGGTCTCCTTCTCCTTCAGCACCAGAGCTTTGTAGTCGATGACCGGCAGGCCTTGGACCTCCCACACCTCGCGGGCGCGGTTCAGCACCCGCCGCAGGGGGCGCATGACGTCCGCGTTCACGGTCGCGTTCGATAGCGGCCAGCGCTTGGCTGGGCTGCCGGGCTTGTCCTTCCTGCGGACGGTGGTCTCGCCGCGGCGGCGCTCGATAGCGCGCGCGATGACCTTGGTGGTGATCTCGCGGATGGGCGTGTTCGGGCCGACCAGCCGCACAGCGATCGCGAGGCGGTGCTCCAGCTGATAGGCGCTAGCTCGGTGTTGACCGACCTCGGTCCACCATCGGCCAGCCGCCTGGTCCAGCGTCATGTCGGCGCCGTCGTCCAAGGCGCCGGTCGCGGCTTGAAGACGGATCCGCCGCTCGACGGCTTCGGCCGCGCGCTTGCCCTCGACGCCCGTTGAGCCGTGGAAGCGGCGGCCCTTGTATTGGAAATCGTAAGCCCAGAAACGGCTGGTCTTGGGGAGATAGACGGTCATGTGCCTCGATCCCTAGCGCCGCGCCGTGACCTTGCGCTGGGTGAACGGCACCACCTTCAGCTGGCTGTTCCCTGTGGCGCGGGGCTTCGACTCCCGAGCCGGCGCAGCACCCTGCGTCAGGTAATCCCGGATGTCACCCTCGGTATAGGCGCGCCAACGGCCGCCGCCACGGCGCACCGCGCGGATCACGCCATCGTCGGTCAGGGCTCGCAGGCTCTTTTCGTCCACTCCGATCAGGCGGGCCGCGGCGCCGCAGGTGAGGACGCAGGTATCAGCGAAAGCTTCCATGAGGCGGCGCTCTGTGGCGGGGCCGAGGGCGGTGGTCATGGCTATGCAGCCTCGCGATGGTGGATGAGCGTTTGCAGGGCATCGACGGCGGCGATGCGCCGGCCGATCCAGGCCATGACAGGCACGGCCATTGAGTTCCCAAGCGCCTTGTATCGAGGGCCGTCAGCGGCGATGCGGGGCCAGGCGGTTTCGAAGGCTTCGCGGTCGAACACTAGCGCCCCATCGACGTCCTTTATGTATTGGCCGGTGCGCTCGAAGAACGCCGCCAGCTCAGCCTTCTCATCATCGCTGATCCGCTTTCCGTAAGGGATGAGTGTGTAGTCGTCGGGGAAGCCCTGAAGCCGCTCGCACTCGCGGGGCGTCAGGCGGCGGACGGCGGATCCTTGGTGAATGTGCATCGCCGCCTCGGTCGCGGGATTGCTGTTGTTCCGGTAGTTGGATCGCAGCGGCATCGACACGGCCGGCATCACGCCCGCGTTCGCGTGGCTCTTGCTGTGTCCGCCGGCGCGCAGGGTTGGCGACAGGTCCGACATGGCGTCTGCGCCGTGGTCCTTGGAGCTGAAGGCGATGATCTGGGCGTTCGGATCGGTTGAGGTCGTCAGGGCGCCAATCTGTTCGCCAGTCTCATAGGCGCCGTCATTGCCCGTGGTGCGGTAGGCGACCGGCACGATTGGCGTCCCGCGTCCCGTGCCGTCTTCGCTGGCGTCGAAACCCTCTCCCTTGAGGGTATGGGCGACGAACATTCCCGCGCCGCTGTCGATGTGCTGGTTGTCCAGCCCGAGTTTCGACCCGAAGGCTGCGTTGAGGGTCGGGGAAACTTGCGCAGGCCAGTCGGGGATCAGGTGTCCGGCTTGTCCTTGGTTGTCGTCAGCGCCACATGTTCCAACGCCGTTAGCAGTGAGGGCGGCAACGCTCGGCCCCTTTTCTCGGCGCGGCGCAGGATGCCCCGACAGGCTGTGACGCTCAAATAGAACCGCTGCGGCACGTCGCCAGTCTCCAAGGTATCCGACAACGAACACACGACGGCGTCGCTGGGCCACTCCGAAGAACTGAGCGTCAAGCACTCGGTAGGCGAACCCATACCCGAGTTCGACCATGCCCCCGAGAATGGCTCCAAAGTCCCGTCCGCCGTTCGACGACAGGACGCCGGGGACGTTCTCCCAAACCAGCCATCGGGGCCGGAGTCGGTCAGCAAGCCTAAGATATTCGAGGGCCAGGTTGCCACGGTCGTCGTCCAGTCCGCCTCGTAGCCCGGCGATGCTGAAGGACTGGCAGGGGGTTCCACCAACGAGAAGATCGATAGGGTCGTATTGTCCTGCTGCGATCGTCGTGAAGTCGCCATGGAGAGGGGTGTCCAGATAGTGGTGAGCCAGGACCGCGCGCGGAAACGCTTCGATCTCGGACAGGAAGGATGCGCGCCAGCCGAGCGAATGCCAGGCGACGGAGGCGGCTTCGATGCCGCTGCAGACGGATCCGTAGATCATCGGCCGCCTCGCAGGCTGGTGATCACTTGAAGACCGGCCTCATCGTCGCCGCTGATGGCATAGAGGCGCTGGCAAAGGTCGAAGGGGTCGATACTCAGATCGGACCAAAAGCGAGGCTCGCCCTTTACCTCACCCTGGATGCGGTGCTGTTCGGCAGACAGGGGCGTGACCCACCTGTCATCGGGCTTGCGCTGTCCGCCTGGGTGGGCCTTGCCGTGGGCGGCCGAGGACAGGCGCAGGTGCGCGGCCTGGCAGCCGTAGTCCAGGCGTCCGGTTTCGACGTAGGTGGCGACGCACGGCAGGCGCCGGACCCATGCGAGGTGAGCGCGATCGATGATCCGGCCCCGAGAGGCCTTGCCGGCTTGGGCGCGGGTGGCGGTGACGTCGCGCTTACGGTCGCGGGCGATAGAGCGCTTGATGCGCTGGGCCGCTTGGAGGGTTTCGCGGTCTTCGCGGGAGAGGGTGGTCATGCTCAATCTCCGTCGCTGAAAATTGAGATGCGCAGGCCGGGATATAACCAGCAGACCATTGCGGAGTGACCATACCCATCAGAGCGAGCGTCCCAGAAGCAGACGTCGTGGCTATCGGTGCACGTCCAGCCCGTTCGAGCTTTCCAAGCATCGTCCGCTCTTCTGCTCCAACGCCGATCCAGCAGAAGCGCGATCGTTGCTTTAAGGGCAACAGACCACGAGCAACCATCGTCGCGAGCATCGCGATAGATGGCGACACCGTCGTAGCGGACGTGTCGAAGGACGGGCTTTGCCCAGATCGCTTTGAGCGCGCGCCAGCGATGGGATTGCTCCGCGACTTTTTGACAGTCCGCGATCTCCTGATAATCGCGCGGCGACAGCCCGATGTCGTCCCGCTGCGATGGCCAACGCTGTTCGAGAGCGGACAACGAACGGTCGATTTTGTTCAGGCGCCGAGTGATGTCGGGGGTCATGCCGCTTCCTTCAGGTCCACGCGCCCATCGAGGATGCGCTTGCGGGCGCTCTCGCCGTCCCTGGTCAGGGCAACGGTGAAGGGGCGGGCAGGGACGCCGCGCTGAGGCCATGCGGCGGCCTGCTGGGTAGCGAGCATGACGCCGCGCTCGATCAGCCCCAAAACGACAGCCTCTGGCCAGCGAGTGACGCTGGGGCCGCAGCCAGCGCCATCGAAGCGGAAGGGTTCGCCCGCGAAGGCTGCGCGGATCAGCCGGGCGTCCCGCGTCATTTCGCGCAGAAGGTTCGCCTCGACGGTGGTGAACTCGGGCGCGGTCATCGCGCACCCTCCGATAGCTGTGCTATGCGGAATGTATGGATAAGCCTTGGCACTTCTTCTGGTTCACGCTTGCAAGCGTAACGGTTTGCGCGGTGATTTCCGCGATCATCGGAAGAGGAGCGACGCCGATAAATCTCGGTTCGTTGGCGGACTGGTTCTCCGGCAGCATGGCTGCGTTTGCCGCTGGCACGGCCCTGTATATTGCCAACCGCGATGCGAAGCGGGCGAGCGATTTGAGAACGGAGGTCAAAGCCGACGAACTTGCGGCTGCTCGCTTGAGTGATCTTCGCCGCATGAAGGTGGTGATGGGCGTCTTGGCAAATGGGATCATCGCGGCGGATCACATCCAGCAGCAAATCCGGGAAGGAAAAAACGCGGCGCGCTGGGCGACGAGTTTCATTGACGGTGGCAACGCGCAAGCCACTGCGGATGCTCTTGCTGAAGTTAGCGTCGACTCTTTTGTCGACGTCAATCTCGGCCTGACATTGATAAATGTTCGCCAGTTGTGGGCCCTTGAAGTTGCTAAGTTCAAGGCAGTTGCAGGCGGTGAGCCGCCTGCCATGCAGCACATGAATACGAACGTCCTCGAAGAGGCGTCCGCACGTATTGCCGACCTGATAGTATTCAGAGGCGGCGAAGCCACTCCTTGGGACGGCATCCAGGTGCAGAAGCTTATTTCCGAAGCCGCCAAGAGGCAGGCCGGTTCTCGAACCGCTGCTCATGCTGCCGCCGCCTGATTATAGGTGACTGTATAGGCGTCGCTCAGCGCCTTGCGGACGGTGGTCAGTAGCTGGGGCGGGCAAAACTTCATCCCGTAGTCGTTGGCGGCGATGAGGGCGGCAAGCTGCAGGCTGTCCTGGGCCAGCTCCACGCGGCGGGTCATGGCGCCCGCCCAGCCCTTCCAGGCCTCCAGCGTCATGGGATCGGCAAGCGCCAGGCGCTCGCTGTAGTCTACGTCCTCGACGTAATCGGGCAGGGTGTAGGCGGTGGTCGCCGGCGCAACGGCTTCCGGGGTCGGCTTGTTCGGCACGACCCCGGCCCTGGCCGGTGGAGAAACGGTCGCGTCGCCATCCAGCCAAGCCAAAGCTGCGGCACAGCGCTGCGCAAAAGCGATCGGGTCGGAGACGTAAGGGGAGACGTAGAGAACGGGCACGCCCGAACTGGAGAGATCGCGCTTCGCCTGAACCATCACGGTGGTCTCACCGAAAAGGTCGATGTCCCGCTTTGGCGTGATGGCGGTGGTGATGACGAACTCGACCATCAGCCGAGCACCCACCAGACCAAAGCCACGAACTCGAAGCAGACGGCAGCCTGCAGGGCGGTGACGATGACGAAGGGACGGCCGACGGTGCGGGCGTCGAAAGGCTGGGTGCGCGGATCGCCGAAGGGAGTGACCACTTCATGCGACCGGACAAGCCGGGCGTGGGGTTTCCGCTGATTGGTTTGGCGGGCGGTATCGAAGAGCCGGTCAGTAGCGAGGGGGAGCATGGGTGCCTCCGTGTGATAACGGCACCATGACAAAATGTGCTGAACAACGCAAGCACGTTTTGTGCTTCTCCTTTAAGGCTATACGTCCGTTTCGGACGTACGTCGCCGCGCCAGACGTTGACTCTCTCTGCCCTGCGCGGATTCGTTAAGGCGAATGGAGAGGCAAATGCAGGACGTGTTTTGCGTGCAAACCTACAGAAAGCAGGGCCGCCGCGTTGAGGCGGGGGAGCTGCGGCGGTTTGCGCTTGAAGCGCCCGCGCGACGTGAGGGCAAGCACTTGGCGGCCCGGTCAGCCGGCGTTCTGGTCTTCAGGGTGTCTGCCGATCCCGAGGAGGATCGGTGCACCGATCTTGAGGTGATCGCAAGGTATGGCGATGCGCCGATAATCTCTAGCGCGGTCTCATGGCTGTGACCTGGGCGGCCCACTCCACGACCTGATCTGTGAGGGTGGGCTCGTTGCTGTTGCTGTCGAGGTGGAACAGTCCGTTAGAGG
>CAJYHD010000417.1 GCA_913773715.1 uncultured Sphingobium sp. | reverse complement strand
GCCCCGGCGACCGCCTGCCGCTGACGATGCGGGGCGCCTGCCCGGCGGTGCCGCTCGACTACACGCTGCCAGTCGCGTCGGCGCAGGTGAAGTCGGCGATCCTGCTCGCCGGCCTCAACACGCCGGGTATCACGCGCGTCGTCGAACCGATCCCGACGCGCGATCATAGCGAGCGGATGCTGAAGGGCTTCGGCGCGGAACTGAATGTCGAGACGCAGGCTGATGGCACGCGCATCATCACCCTGCGCGGCGAGTCGGAATTAAAGCCGCAGCAGATCGTGGTGCCGGGCGACCCCTCCTCCGCCGCGTTCCCGATGGTCGCGGCGCTCATCGTGCCGGGGTCGAAGGTGACGATCGCCAATGTCGGCCTCAACAGCACACGCGCGGGTCTGATCGACCTGCTGCGTGAGATGGGCGGCGACATCGAAGTGGTGAACGCAAGCGAAGTGGGGGGCGAGCCGGTCGGCGACCTGATCGTTACCGCGTCGGCCTTGCGGGGCGTCGAGCCGGACCCGGCCCGCGCTCCCAGCATGATCGACGAATATCCCGTCGCCTTCATCGCTGCGGCGATGGCGCAAGGGCCTAGCGTGTTTCGCGGGCTGGAAGAACTGCGCGTCAAGGAGTCGGATCGGATCGCGACGATGGCGCAGGGATTGCGCGCAATCGGCGTCACCGTCGAGGAACTGGAGGACGGCATCATCATCGAAGGCACCGGCGGCGCATCGTTGCCCGGTGGCGGGCCGATCGCGACCAAGCTGGACCACCGCATTGCGATGAGCTTCGCCGTGGCGGGGCTGGCGTCGAAAACAGGCGTCACCATCGACGATATGCGCCCCGTTGCGACCAGCTTCCCGACCTTCCTGCCGTTGCTACAGACGCTGGGAGCCGTCGCATGATCATTGCCGTCGATGGTCCCGCTGCGTCGGGCAAGGGAACGATCGCCAAGGCGCTGGGGCGGCATTATGATCTGCCGGTGCTGGACACCGGGCTGCTGTACCGCGCAGTGGGGCTGAGCGTGCTGAAGGCCGGCGGCGACCCGGATCATGAGACGGACGCGCTGGCGGCCTGCGGCTTTGACGATGCGATCCTTACCGATCCCGCGCTGCGCAGCGAGGCGGTCGGCAGCCTTGCAAGCCGGGTTTCGGTCCATCAGGTGGTGCGCGACGCGCTCGTTCAGCGTCAGCGCGGTTTCGCAACGCAACCGGGCGGCGCGATCCTGGACGGGCGTGATATCGGCACGGTGATCGCGCCCAATGCCGACGCCAAGATCTTCGTCACGGCAAGCGTTCGGGTGCGGGCCGAGCGCCGTTACCAGGACGCGCTGTCGCACGGCGGCCATGCCGACATGGACAGCCTCATCGCCGACATCCAGGCGCGCGACACGCGGGACATGAGCCGCGACCATGCGCCGCTCAAACAGGCCGAAGGCGCAGACTTGCTAGATACGAGCGATTTGACTATAGACGCGGCCGTCCAGAGAGCCATCGCGCTCGTGGACGCTCAGCTTGAAGGCCGCCCCTGAGGAGCGACCCGATAAGGCGGTCGGTATTTCCGAGCGCCCTTTTCGCTTATCTTGCCCTGCGCGTCCCGGCTCGTAACTCCTTGGATACGCTGGCGGCATGAGGCTTCCGGCGTAGTTTGGCCAAAGACCATCGGATACAACCGATTGGCCAGCAATGACGAACGAAGGACTGTAAATGGCCTCTGTGGCATTTCCCTCGCGCGACGATTTCGCCGCGCTTCTCAATGATTCTCTCGGTGGCGAGGATGGCGGCTTTGAAGGCCGCGTCGTCAAGGGCACCGTTACCGCCATCGAAAACGACCTGGCCGTCATCGACGTAGGCCTGAAGTCCGAAGGCCGCGTGCCGCTGCGCGAATTCGCCGCGCCGGGCCAGAAGGCTGACCTGAAGGTCGGCGACGAAGTCGAAGTCTATGTCGATCGCGTCGAAAACGCCTATGGCGAAGCGATGCTGTCGCGCGACCGCGCTCGCCGAGAAGCCGCCTGGGACAAGCTGGAAAGCGAGTTCACCGAGAGCGCGCGCGTCGAAGGCGTCATCTTCGGCCGCGTCAAGGGTGGCTTCACCGTCGACCTCGACGGCGCCGTGGCGTTCCTGCCCGGTTCGCAGGTCGATATCCGTCCCGTGCGTGACGTCACCCCGCTGATGGACATTCCGCAGCCCTTCCAGATCCTGAAGATGGATCGCCGCCGCGGCAACATCGTCGTGTCGCGCCGCGCAATCCTGGAAGAAACGCGCGCCGAACAGCGCAGCGGCCTCATCCAGACGCTGGCCGAAGGTCAGATCATCGAAGGCGTGGTCAAGAACATCACCGATTACGGTGCGTTCGTCGATCTGGGCGGCATCGATGGCCTGCTGCACGTCACCGACCTCAGCTACAAGCGCATCAACCACCCCAACGAGATGATCAACATCGGCGACACCGTCCGTGTCCAGATCATCCGCATCAACCGCGAAACCCAGCGCATCTCGCTTGGCATGAAGCAGCTTGAGAGCGATCCGTGGGAAGGCGCCGCTGCCAAGTATCCGATCGGCGCAAAGCTGTCGGGCCGCGTCACGAACATCACCGAATATGGTGCGTTCGTCGAGCTGGAGCCGGGCATCGAAGGCCTCGTCCACGTTTCGGAAATGTCTTGGACCAAGAAGAACGTCCACCCCGGCAAGATCGTTTCGAC
>CAJYHD010000416.1 GCA_913773715.1 uncultured Sphingobium sp. | reverse complement strand
CTATTCCCCCTTACGCCACTGGAAGGTCGGGCCGGGCCAGAAGGTCGGCATCGTCGGCATCGGTGGCCTGGGCCATATGGGCATCAAGCTCGCCCATGCTTTGGGCGCGCATGTCGTTGCCTTCACGACATCCGAGTCCAAGCGGCAGGACGCGTTGGCGCTCGGCGCGGACGAAGTGGTCGTTTCCCGCAACGAGGAGGAGATGAAAGCCCATGCAGGCAGCTTCGACTTCATCCTGAACACGGTCGCGGCCAGCCACAATCTCGATCAGTTCACCATGCTGCTGAAGCGGGACGGCACGCTGACGGTGGTCGGCGTACCCGAGCATCCGCACCCTTCGCCCAATACCGCGGTGTTGATCTTTGGCCGCAAATCGATCGCCGGTTCGCTGATCGGCGGCATCGCCGAGACCCAAGAGATGCTCGATTTCTGCGCGGAGAAGGGAATCACTGCCGATATCGAGATGATCCGCATACAGGATATCGAGACGGCTTATGAGCGTATGCAGAAGAGCGACGTCAAATATCGCTTCGTGATCGACAGCGCCACATTGGCGGCATAACTATTGAGGGGCGGGCGTCAGCGACCGCCCCTTAACTTCGCACTTTTCCCGCAAAACACGAAATTTAGTTACGAGCACCTGTTCCTATCGGAATGTCGGCTTAACCAGAATGGCGTCAAACGCCCAAATAGGACAGATGTCCTTCAGTCCAATACATTCGGCAGATCCTCGAACCCCTTGCGCAACGCTGCACCCCAGCTTTGCGAGATCATCGCGAACTGCTCGTCGTCCGGCTCGATCCGAGTGCGGACGCGGAAGTCGAAGGCGTCACGCTCGATGACCGTCAGGTCGAGCGGCATGCCGACGGACAGGTTCGATCGCAGCGTCGAATCCATCGACACCAACACAGCCTTGGTCGCTTCCTCCAGCGTCGTCTCCCGCTTGATGATGCGGTCCAATATCGGCTTGCCATATTTATGCTCGCCAATTTGGAAGAAGGGCGTGTCTTCGGTCGCCTCGATGAAGTTGCCCGCCGAATAGACGAGGTAGAGGCGCGGTTTCCCGCCCTTGCGCTGCCCCGCGATCATGATCGATGCGCCCGCGCCCGATCCGCCCATCTCGATCTGCTCGCGATAGCGCCCCTGCATGTCGCGCATGCCGTCGCCCACGATCTGAGCGACGCGGTGCATCGTCGGGCAATTGAGGATGGTTTCGACCTGCGGATCGACAAGCGAATCCTTGATCGCCTTGCTGATCCGCGTCTTCACCCCCTGCGTGATCGACAGATTGCCCGAACAGAGCAGCGTAATCGCCCGTTCGCCGGGGTTGGAATAGGTGAAGCTCTTCCGAAAGCGGGCGATATTGTCCATGCCCGCATTGGTGCGGGTGTCCGACAGCATGACCAGCCCCTGGTCCACGCGCACCGCGACGCAATAGGTCATCTACCCCGTTCCCGCTTATTGCTTTCGTGACAGAGGAAGGGCGTTAGTCTGCTGCTGCTGTTTCTGCAACTGCCGCTGCTCCACCCCTTCTTCCGCCTGTGCGATCCGAACGTCGGCATCGACCCAGACATCGCCCGATACGGTAACAGAGCCACGGATCGGCGCAGCCTCATTGGCGTCCAGTCCGCTGGCGAGACGCAAATAGCGTTCGGTGACGCAAACGCGGTTGGATGGGTCGAAGCCGATCCAGCCGAGATCGTTCAGATAGGCTTCCGCCCAGCCATGCGTTTCGTAAAGAGCGTCGTCCGCTCCCGCGAGCAGATAGCCCGAGACATAGCGGGCGGGAATATCGATGGCGCGCGTTGCCGCGATGAAGACCTGCGCATGGTCCTGACACACGCCCGCACCGAGCGCGAAGGCATCCGCCGCGCTCGTTTCAGATGTCGTCACGCCCGCGCGATAAGCCACCGCATCCCGCACCGCCGCCGACAAGGCATGGAGCGCGGAAAGCTGTCCATCCTGTGCGGACACGCTCTTGGCCAAAGCCTCGATCCCTGGTGACACGCGGGTGAGCGCCGTGTCGCGCAGGAAGTAGCGGGGATCGACCGGCGTTTTCAGATGGCCGACGACGCCATGCGTCTCGCGCGTTTCGACCAGTCCTTCGGCGACGATCACGGCGCTGTCGATCGGCTCGCGCCGTAGCCAGATCGCCTCCATCTCGCCATGGCTGTTGCGTTGGAAGCCCTCGACAGCCTCGCCGTTGATGCTGACCTGCCATTCCTCGACCGTCTGCGCGGACGTATCGACCGGCATCAGCTTCAACCGCATCGATACGCGCCCCGTAGATGGCGGGTAACGATAGACGGTCTGATGGCGGACGAGCAGTTTCATGGGTCGGCTCTCTAGCCCCTTTTGCGTTCAGCCGAAATGATAAGTCTGCGCCACTTCATGGCCAAGCCGGTTGGTCATCGCCAGGCCATCCTGGACCGTCTCGTGCAAGCCAACACGGAAAATCTCACCGCTGTCGAGCTTTTCCAGCGCGCTCACCATGTCGCGCACGGTGTCATGCGCTGGCCCACGGCCATTGTGCCAGCCCGCCAACCGATTGAGCCGGTACGCCAGTTGATCGTAGCAGTAAGCCACGCTCCTCGGGAACATGCGGTTGAGCATCAGGAAGTCGGTGATCTGCCACGGCGTGTAAGTGCCGCCGTAGATATGGTGATAGGCGCGCGCGCCCGACAGCGCGTACAGTACCGACGTCCATTGATAAT
Source organism: uncultured Sphingobium sp. (assembly GCA_913773715.1). The sequence goes on along the minus strand of CAJYHD010000416.1, from coordinate 3,501 downwards.
GATCGCGGTTGCCACCGATCACTTCGGTTTCTGGAAGCAGGACATAATATTTGACGTCCAGCAGCCGCAACGTCATCTGCGCTCGCTCCAGCGCCGATCCGGCACGCAGAAAGTCATGCCCTTCATTGCGCAACTGCCCCGAATGCGTAGCCCCGCGAAAGGTCATGACGCGCGTCTTCACCCAGTCGATCAGCGCGGGAAGCTGCTGCCGCGCTTCGGCGACGTCATAGCTGTCGAGCTTGCGCCAGCCATCGTTCAGCGCTTCCCACATGTCCTGCGTCAGCATCGTGCGGGCCGATTTTGCGTTGGCGCGCGCTTTCAGCAGGCAGGATCGTATCGAGCTGCCATTGTCGGGATCGAGCATCAAGAAATCGACCGCGTCACTTTCGCTGACCACCGTCCCCTCAGCAAAGCGCTTGCCTGCCCCCGCCGCCCGCACGACCGAACGCCATTCGTCGCGATGATGCGCCCCCGGCAGGATCGCCATGCGTTGCCCCATGGTCAGCAGCCGCGCAGTCGCCTCCGCCCGTTCCATATAGCGCGCCATCCAGAACAGGTTCTCAGCAGTGCGGCTCAGCATGATGGGGTTCCTGCGTCGATCATCATCAGTCCTGCAACACCCATGTGTCCTTCACCCCGCCGCCCTGACTGGAGTTCACCACCAGCGATCCTTCGGTCAGCGCGACGCGGGTGAGGCCACCCGGTACCAGCCGGATCTGCTTGCCGACCAGGCAATAGGGGCGGAAGTCCGCGTGACGGCCGACCACCGATGCCGGCCCCAGTGTCGGCACGGTCGACAGGTCGAGCGTCGGCTGCGCGATGAACTCGCCGGGATTGGCCTTAATCCGCTCGGCATAGGCGGCGATCTCGTCACGCGTGGACTTTGGACCGATCAGCATGCCGTAGCCGCCCGAACCATGGACTTCCTTCGCCACCAGTTCGTGGAGGTTCTCCAGCACATAGGCGAGTTCGTCGGGCTTGCCGCATTGCCACGTCTGGATATTGTCGAGGATCGGCTTCTCCCCCAGATAGAAGCGGATCATCTCCGGCACATAAATATAGACCGCCTTGTCGTCGGCGATGCCCGAACCCGGCGCGGACGCCAGCGTGACGCCGCCATTGCGATAAACATTAAAGATGCCAGGGATGCCGAGCAGGCTGTCAGGGCGGAAAACCAGTGGATCGATATATTCGTCGTCGATCCGGCGATAGATGACGTCCACCGCCTTCGGCCCCAGCGTTGTCTTCATCCACACCCGCCCTTCATCGACGAAGAGGTCGGCTGGTTCGACCAGTTCCACGCCCATCAGGTCGGCAAGAAAACTATGCTCATAATAGGCGCTGTTGAGCGAGCCGGGCGTCAAGACGACGACAACAGGATCGCCGGAGCAGGCAGGCGGCGCGACTTCCTTAAGGCTCTTGAGCAATTCGGCGGGATAATCGTCCACCGGCGCGACCAGCCCCTGCTCGAACAGTTCGGGGAACATGCGCGTCATGATCTCGCGATTTTCCAGCATGTAGGACACGCCCGACGGTGTGCGGCAATTATCCTCCAGCACCTCGAAGCTGCCCGGCCCGGTCCGCACGATGTCGATGCCGACAATATGGCTGTACACCTTCCCCGGAGGCGTGAAGCCCGCCATTTCGGCGAGATAGGCGCTGTTGCGATAGATGATGTCGGCGGGCATGATCCCGGCCTTCACGATTTCCCCGCGATGATAGACGTCGTGCAGAAAGGCGTTGAGCGCCCTTGCCCGCTGCCGAATCCCGCGATCGAGCGTGCGCCATTCCTGCGCGGTGAAGATGCGGGGCAGCAAGTCGAAGGGGATCAACCGTTCGGGATCGCCACCCTCACCATAAACCGCGAAGGTAATGCCGATCCGCCGAAAGATCGCCTCCGCCTCATCCAGACGACGATTGAGCCCGGCGATGCCTGTCCGCTCCACCCATTGCTGAACCTCGTCGTAGCAGGAGCGTACCGAACCGTCCGGCTCAAACATTTCGTGGAAGGGCAAGGTGTCGATCCTCCCTTGGCCAGGACGGCCGGTTGTGCGTTGCAACATTAGGACGTTGGGGCATGTCGAATGCAACATAAAAATCACAATCGCGCGCGGACGTTCCACATGGCCATGGGATATGGCACAGGATCGCCATGAAAAGCCGAAATATCTTCCCGATCCAGATTGTTCTTTACAGCGCGCTGTTGCTCAACGGCTGCGCTGCCGCCGTCCGGGAACGCATATACAAAGCCGACCACGCACCGGTCGAAATGTCTGCCTTCGTCCATCATGCACCAAGTCCGCTGCCCGTCACCACAGCGGATGGTCTGCACCTCACCGGCTATTACTGGCCTGGCGATCCTGCCGATCATGACGTTCTGCTCTTCTTGCATGGCCGCGGCTCCAACTCTGGCATTGCAGCACGCTATGCCGAACATCTGACTGGCCGTGGCGATCATGTCATCGTCGCGTCCTATCGTGGCTTCGGGGGCAATCCCGGCTCACCCACGCAGGCCGGGCTGGTGGCCGACGGCCACGCCTTCGTCGCAAAGGCGCGAGCGATCGTCGGGCCGGACGCGCACATCTTTCTGGTCGGCCATTCGCTGGGCGGCGCGGTGGCGCTCCATGTCGCCGCAACGACGCGCGTTTCCGGCGTCGTCACCTTATCTACCTTCGACACGCTGGCGAAATCGGCACCGGACGGCATGGGCAAGCTGCTGCCCGACAAATGGAACAACATCGATGCGGTGGGAAAGATCGGCGCGCCCTTCGTCATGATACATGGCACCGCCGATCCCCGCGTCAGCATCGGTCAGGCCGGCAAGCTCTTCGACGCGGCACATGCGCCCGCCGCCTGGCTTACCATTCCAGATGGCGGCCACAGTCCCGACATGACGCGGATCGGGCCGCTCGTCAGCGAAGCGGTAGCGGCCATCGATGGCAGGACGCTCGCCGCGTACCCCGCCAAGCTCCCGCCTGGCTGGAGCGCCCGCAGGAAATGACGGGACAAAGCAAAAAGCCCCGTTGACCCGCCCGCATCCCCTGCGTATAGCGCCGCCTCACCGCAGGGACGAAGCGCCCCGCGAGGCCCTTGGGGCGGAGTAGCTCAGCTGGTTAGAGCAGCGGAATCATAATCCGCGTGTCGGGGGTTCAAGTCCCTCCTCCGCTACCATCATCATATACATGGTGCGGCCATCATATTCATGTCGCTGCCTCTTGCACCATCCGGTCAATCTTGCCACTTGCCGTGAAAATCATGTGCAGAGGATATGGGGCAGATGGCGCAATATGATGTTCTGATCGTCGGGGCCGGCCATGCGGGCGCGCAGGCTGCCATATCGCTCCGTCAGCTCGGCTTCACCGGCACGGTGGCGATGATCGGCGACGAGAAGGAGCCACCCTATGAGCGCCCGCCGCTGTCGAAAGAATATCTGGCGGGCGACAAGAGTTTCGAACGCATCCTGATCCGCCCCGCTGCCTTCTGGCCAGAGCGCGATATCAC
>CAJYHD010000415.1 GCA_913773715.1 uncultured Sphingobium sp. | reverse complement strand
AACGCAGGCGATGAGTAAGCTTACGATGACAGGCCGCGAGCCAAACACCGACAGCGAGGGACGCACGCGCCATCCCGACGAGTTGCAGAGACCTCGAGTAGCCTTTCCGTTCAAGTTGGCGCTGATTTCTGCTTTCTTCGCGGTGATGGCGAAACTGCTACCGTGACATCGTACCGGAAGGATCGACCATGAACCGCTTATACCGCTTGATCTGGAACTTGCGCGAAAAGCTGCCTGCGGCGACTTCGGTATGGATGACGATGGCGATCTACGGCGCGCTGCTCGTGCCGATCGGCGCTTCAGCTCCAAAAATCGGCGACTGGATCAGCCGCATCAATGAGCGAGATGGCCTTTGGGTCTGGTTTGCCATTGGCGCGGCGTACGGGCACGCAAAATGGTGGGGCGCAAAGACCCGTTGTGCAGGTCAGAGCTAGGGCAGCGAAGGCCGGACGACACACCGCGAGCAACGGTCTACACTAGCCTCAGAATGGCAGCCAATGCGCTTCATGGCGCGCTGCTCGTGCCCATCGGGACTGACCTCGCTTGCTACTGTCGCGGAACGCAAGCATCGCTTTTCTACCGCCCGCTCTCTGCCCGCTCTGCTTCCTCTTCCTCCCACTTGGCTTCTAATTCCTCTTCATGTCGCAGCGCATCAGCCTCGCTGGTGTGCATGACTCGTAGTTTCCTGGTTCCGTACAGAGCAGTTGGCTCATGGCTCACCCTGAATTGCGAGCCCCTCTGCATTGCCCTTAGCCAACCTTCCTGCAACTCGCTCTTTTTGGTAGAAACCATGGCTCCTATTATCTCGTGTCCGCCTAGTTCCGTGATAAATGCGGTGCAGAGCAGTGGATCTACCCGATGAGCGAAGGCGTAATTGAGCTCCGTAACCATCTGTTTCTGTATACTGTTACTAAAAATCGGCTTGTATGGCCGCCCTCTTTCCTTCGGCCTGCTAGACCACCGGATCAACCTTATCGCTAAATCTACAACAGAAGGATCACGAAGCCTATCTGCATGCTTGGCATTCTGCACTTTGCTAACATAGCATAATTCTCTGAGAAAATCTACTTTTCCATCTCGATAAACATTCACAGAAAAATTGTATATATCTCGTTTAAGCACCGAAATCGGACGAAGATACGGCGGCACCGGGGATCCGAGTTGTTTTCAGTTCGATGAAATTCTGATCACGATGTTTTTCGTATTCCTCACAATTGCTGAGGTAACTATCGGCGATCTTCTCCGCCCGCGCCGAGATCAAGCTACACTCATGCGATAGGAGAATTCCCATCTTATAAAGGCGGCGCCGCATCTGAATTGTCCTTTGCCAAAAGCGGCCTGACAGTATCGACCAATCGCAAGTTTACGTCGCAAATTTGGGACCGCAAGCGGAAGAAAGCATTTTTGCTATCCGATAACTGGTCTGTCGCGCCGCACTTCCCGCGGCGCTCCACAGGAGTGGCTCACATGAGCAACGCGACACCAGTTGACCGAAGTATCGTTTTCACCCGCCTGACTCTCACCATCGCCGAGTTTCTGGCGCTGTCCGGACTCGGGCGCACCAAGACCTTCCAGATGTTGAAAATGGGCCAGCTAACCGCTGTCCGTGCAGGCCGACGCACGTTGATCACGACTGATAGTGTGATCCGCCTGCTGGCTCCCGAGCTTGCCGGCGCACAGTTGTTCTATCGTACCGAGTTCGCCTCCAATTCGCTGGAGAGCGCAGCATGAGCGGGCGTGGTATCGCCAATCTGACGCTTCCCCCCGCTCGGTTCCGCGTGGACCAAGGCCTGGGGAAGCGCCGCAGCGGGTTTGAGACACCAGAACACAGCCGCGAGGAGGACTCGCGCCGCACACGCCGTCTGCGTGCAGCGGCCAAGAAGTATCCTGGGATGATCAATGCCGAGGCGGCGAAGGCCTTGGCGAACCGGCTGGATCCACTGGGCACGGGCGGTGACGCGCCCAAGAGCTCGGCATCCAGCGTCTACATGCGCGAGCAGCGCATCAAGATCGCCGGGGCTTTGTGGTGCCTCGTGAAGGAGGTTGGCGCATGAAGCTGACCAAGTTCACGATCATCCCGTCGTCTTGGGAGTTCACCGCCGAGCAGTTGTTGGCGGTGAACCCGATCCTGCTGCTGGCAGCGTTGCGTACGGCCCTGTACGAGATGGGGGCTGCCACTGCCACCGGCTGGATCTTTCTCGGCCTGCACGGTGAGTTCGATCCGAAAGCGAAGGTCTACCGCCTCCACGTGCACGGTATCGCCTACGGCGGCATGGCGCAGGTGGTCGACCGCCTCCGCTCCCTGCCGAACTACGCGACGTCTCGTTGGCTGCCGGATGGTTCTCCCAGCCCGGTGTACCGTCGGGTGCGGATGACGCGTAAGCGCGTCAACCGGTTGCCGCGCCCGCTGACGTACCTCGTGCAGTCCTACTGGCCTGCACGAGCCCTGTGGGTGTCGGAGGATGGTCGCCGTCGTCGTGCGCGTCGGAAGCGTCGCCTTCCTGAGCCCTATCATTCTCAGGTCCTGCTCTGGCTGGACAAGTGGTCGATTGATGATCTGACGCTGATGATCGGGTTGCGGGTGACCAAGAATGGTCTGACCCAGACCAAGCCGGTCAGCTAAACGAACTCATCGAGCGAAGTACGCAAATAGCATGCCCTGGAGGTCTGCAGTGGCCTCCAGGGCACAATAGACTGAATTGGAGATGAGAGAACGGTGTAACACTACACCTACTCTCATCTGCCGATATTTCCAAACATCACGACGAAGATGAGCAGTACGTCTGTACTGTCAGTTTTCACGTGAATCACGTGAATTGGATAAAGACATGACTACGAAGAATTTGCGAGATACCAAGTGGTGTCAGCCGTCGGTCAAGGTGAAAGGCTATGTCGATCAACGCGGCCAGCGGTGGTACGAGGTACGTCGTGGCCGCCAGAAGGTCCTGCTGCACGAGCGCGATTTAATTGACCAGCCCGGGATGTTCCGCCTGCTCGCAGATCGCGGCGTAACGATCTGGAAGAAGACAGAAAAGGAAGAATTGCTTGGTAAGCTCGCGGAACTCGAGCACTTCGCCGCTCGCCTGATCTTCGATCGCCCTGGCTGGGACAGTGGTCAGTTCGCGATTGCGTCGGGCCATGTGTTCGCTCCCAGGGGCACTCGCAAGGGTCTCGTGGCCTTCGCAGCTAGCCCGCACAAGTGTGCCACGAAGGGCACCCACGCCGAATGGCTCAAGCAGGTTGCGGAGCCGCTCTGCGGCCACCCGATCCCGTCGTTCTTTCTCATGGCGGCGTTCGCCGCGCCGATGCTCGAACTCTCGGGTTTGTCGGCAAACCCGGGCTTCGAGCTGGCCGGCGAAGGGGGCAAGGGCAAGACCACCACGATGCGTTTGATGGCGTCGACGTCCGGGCCGGCAATGCTCGGCCACCAGGGGTACATCACGACGTTCTCAATGACGCCCGTCGCGCTCGAGAAATCGATGCAGGTGCATTCGGACATGCCCTTCCTCATCGACGAGGCCAACCTCTACAACCAGGGCGGCACTGCAGCATCTAATCGCCGGATGATGCAGGATTTCAGCTTCGCCATGGCTCAAGGTGCCACCAAGGGGCGCTGCAACGAGCCTGACCAGAAGCGTTACTGGTTTGTCTGCGTTATCACCGCCAATGCGCCCTTTCACGAAGTTCTGGCGCAAACACATCGTGATGTCGCCGACGCGGCGACGGACCGGCTTAACACCATCATGGTGCCAACTGGTGATGCGGGCGTCTTTGGTCCGCTCGCCGCTGGATACGATAACTACCGCCAGTTCACTCAGGCGCTCGAAGCTGGCATGGCCGATCAGTACGGCACGGCGATGCCCAAGTTCATCGAGGAGCTCGTCACTGTACGCCACAATGACGAGCCGGCCTTGAAGGCCAAGGTCCGCCGCTACATCGACAAGTTCAAGGCGGCGGTAGGCATCAACGACAGCAACGGCTCCGACGTGCGCGTCGCCGAGGCCTACGGCCTTGTCTACGCAGCCGGGGTCTTCGCCAAGCACTGTGGTGTTCTTCCCAGCGGCTTCGACTGCATGGCGGCGGCCCAGCACTGCTACGCCAACTTCCGTGCGACGGTTCCGCTGCGTCAGTCGCTCGCCGACCGGCTGCGTGCGATCGCCGCTCGTCCTGAGACCATCACGGTAGATCGCCGCAATCTTCCGACGCTGACCGACGATCAAATGCGGGCCGCAGGCGCTTTCCTCCGCAAGATCAAGGGAAAGCAGTGCCTGCTCCTGACCGCAGAGTTTGGGCGCACGATGTTCCCCGACTGGAACGCGCTGAAAGGCACCTTGGACTTCGGCAACCTCAACATGGGCAGCGGCGATGGAGGTCGCGGTCGCCAATGCCGCATCCGCGCAAACAAGAAGATGGAATGGTTCTACTGCTTCGCCATGCCGGAGTGAGACCGAGCAAGATCGGCTGTTCTATCACAGGAACAGCCGATCTAGCCGCAATGATCCGGCGACAATCGCCCGCCAGGCCCCGGGCTGGTATTGGCGAGAGCTGCCGCCGATCATTGGCATCTTCGTCATCGGCAGGTCAGATAGACCCCGGCGGATAACGTCCATGTCCTCGCATCCGTCTTTCAAGGTGCAGCATGTTGCTCAAGCGTCTAGCTTGTAACCGTCCGGTGCTGGACACACGATTTTTCCCTCTGCAAGATGGTAGTATCGGGATGGCCGTCCTCTCGAAGTGCCATGCGAGAAGAAAAATTTGGAAATGATCAAGGTCAACATCAATCATTTCGTACGGGCGGCGCTCGAGATTGGTCACAGCGGTGATAACGATACGCTGCCCTACGATCTGGATGCCGGCTTCGTGAAGGAGAGGGCCGGCGATCTCGCGGCGCTCTGCCTCGACCTGTTTCAGAACATCGAAACAGGCAAGGTCGGAAAGGCCGTCAATTTCATGAACGGGCTGGCAATAGCGGCGGAACGCCTGCTCGTTCCGTCAGGGCCACACGGTTTCCGCATCACGACAAAGATCCATCCGTTCTGGAATCTCTATCTCAATGGGCTTGGTCTGGCGATTGCAGAAGCAAATGAAAGCCAACGGAGCCATCGGGCGCACTCCTATCGGCTTGCGTCCGAAGGTCCGGGCTTTTTCGATCGCAGCAGGTCATGGCGCACCTACAAGCTTGCAACCCTAGACGAGCTCGACCTGGACCAGGAGGGCTCCGTCGTCATCCAGACCGATATTTCCAGCTTCTACGAGCACATCTACCACCATCGATTGGAGAACGTCGTCAAGGATCTGGCGCCGGCCTCGACCGTGGCAATGCAAATTGATCGCATCCTGAGCCAGCTCGCGGCCGGCCGCTCCTTCGGTCTGCCCGTCGGCGGTCAGTGCGCGCGGATACTGGCCGAAGTGATGATGACGCCGATCGATCGATCGCTCACCGATGGCGGCCTCGTTTGGCATCGATATGTCGATGACTATACCTTGATCTGTCGTTCTCGGCAGGAGGCTTACAAGGCGCTCTCGAATCTGTCGCATGCGCTTGCGGACTACGGGCTTTCACTCAACCGCAGCAAAACGACAATCCTGAGCGCGAAGCATTATCGCGACTTCGTCTCGGCACAATTAGGCGATGGCGAGGATGCAAGTCTCGCGCTGAGGGAACTCGACCTCCATTTCGACCCATACTCCGACAGCGCCACCGCGGAATACGAGAAACTCAAACAATCCTTCGAGAAGATCGACATATCGTTTCTGCTCGACCTTGAGCGGGAGAAATCACAGCCTGACGCCTTCGTGCTCGCCCAGATCGGACGCGCCCTCAAATTCCAGGAGCCTGCAGTCGCGGTCCAGCTCTGCGCCACGCTTCTCAACCCGAACAATCTTGATTCCTTTCGTGCCTCTTGGTCGAAGATCATGCGCGGCGTCTATGCGGTTCGGGCTAATGACGAGTTCGCGGCGATATTCGACGCCATCGATAACCTGCTTGATCACATCCCAGGCGCTGCTCCTCATCTTCTCGTTCCCGAAGCCAATATGCTGCATTATCTCCGGGCGATCCGGTTCGTTCGCACGGATATCCGCGGCGCCTTTGTCCGTCGGACCTACGATGCAACGACATCCGCATCGGTTCGGCGGGCCTGCATCGACTGCTGGCGGCATTGGCGCGATCGGTCGAGCTTCACGCGACTTCGCAACCAGTGGCAGAATCTCGGCGCCGACGAACAGCGTATGGTGTGGCTGGCGGCACGCGCATTCGGAGACGAAGGCGAGAAATCGCGAAAGCAGTTGCGCGGCACTCTATCACAGGCTTGGCGACTTGGGATCGAGACCACCACGAAGGGCGACTTTGCATCTTTTTACGAGGACTGGGTGAGAAATGCCGGCTAGTCGCCTTCCGGCGCGCGATCCGAGGACAGTGGCGCGTGACATTCCTGGCGTTCTCGACATTTTGTTTCCGCGCCTGACCGGCGGACTCGTCAATGCCTTGAACAGCAAGATGTTCGCCTTCACCGACATCCAGGCGATTCCGGCTGAAGCGATTGAAGCCAGTAGCCTGCAGAACGCGATGCTTTTCGAGATCTCGATGGCCCGATCCGAAAGCGAACTACGCGGCGGCGACGCGGCGTCGTGGGACGAATGCCTGAAGGTCGCGTCGTCACGACAGCGTCGCCATTTCGACGCCCGCATCCCGGAAAAGCTCGAGCCGAGCGACATCTCGGTCGCAGACCACGCTGCACGAAATTTAGTGGCGATGCTGGACAGCGTCCGGGCTCAAAGGCCTTCCGCGATTCTTGAACGTGCGCCCCTGATTCCTGGTCTTGGCTGGGTAGCTACCGGCAATGGGGACTTCGCCCTCGGCTCGACCCTCATCGAGGTCAAACATACCGATCGGAACTTCGGAGCAGGCGATTTTCGACAGGTGCTCATGTACTGGCTGCTACAGTATGCTCGAGCCGTCGAGAATGACGGTCAGATCTGGGCGGACGTGCTCCTGCTGAACCCCCGCCGCAACGCAGCCCTTTTGGTAAACTACGACAATCTGCTTCGCTCGGCGTCTGCGTCTTCAAACCGCGTTGAACTCGTCGAACTGTTGCGATCTGCAGTCGGCCAGGATTCCGATCGGCGCTGAAGCAGGCCCTAGAGGAATCTGCCGACTGCATCGACTTTTCCTAGTGACTGTCAGCCCGCTCCAGCGGACCCATTGGTAGCAGCATGAGAACCACATTAGCCGGCGTACGCTGCACTCAAGGTCCATTCGAAACGCACTTCAGCCTAAAACTGCGGATCGTCGCTTGCCAGCGTATCCACAACTTCTTCTTGCCCCCCGGGGCTATAGACGAGAACCGATCGCTGGATCTCCGTGCCATTGACCTCGCCGACGGGTAGGATATCTTCTTCCTTGGTCGCTTCGCCCCACGTCATGATGATGAGGTCCTCAATTGCTTCTAGCGGTGACCTGCCGTTTCCCTGCGTGATTGCGGTGATCCAACTGGTAGTCTTCACTTGATTGTACTGAGAGTCCGCCGTCTGCGCGATCAGAGGATAAGCCTCAAAGTCGGATTCGAAATCGCGCTTAGTAACATCATCATCATCCTCATGGGTGATATCACCTTCATGAAGAATGACCCGATCGACCGAGCACAACGTGCTGACGAAATCATTTCGAGACATCCATTCGTTCTGCCACCAAACAACAGGAAGATCATCGATATCCCCGCCGCACGCCATCACAATCGTGGCGGCGAGGGCCTTCTCTTCCTCCGGGATCTCGGCGTCGCTAAAAATAAGCGCTTGTTCCGAGCTCCAGCTGGCGAGCACGGCAGCAG
>CAJYHD010000414.1 GCA_913773715.1 uncultured Sphingobium sp. | reverse complement strand
GACCCGCCTATCGCACTGCTTGGCGTGCGCCGCAATCTTTGCCCAATTCTTTCCCCCCAAAATCGGTCGAACGCCCTTTGCCAGACGCGACAGGCCATACTATCTGGCGATTAACCCGGCCCAACGTCCGAAACAAGAAAAGGTCCCTTCATGCATATCGCGATCAGCCAGACCCGTCCCGAAACCGACACGCTCGCCTTTGCCGTGGCGAAGGGCGGGTTCGATGCGCTGCCGATCGCGGCGGGCAGGATGGTGGCGGGCGCGGCGGGCGCGGGGCGCTTCGCTGCGGAGGCGGGCGCGACGTTCGAGACGTTCGTGGAGGAAGACGGCAAGCTGCTGCGCATCGTGCTGACGGGCGTGGGCGGCGGCAGCGACGCCGATTACGAGAAAGCGGGCGCGGGCCTGGCCGCCAAGCTGCTAAACAGCGGTGCGACCCATGCCGCCGTCGAGTTCCCCGGCGGGGCGAGCGGCGAACAGGCGGCACGGCTGGCCTATGGCGCGACGCTGCGCAGCTGGCGGATCGACACCTATCGCACGCGGCAGCCGGAAAAGGCGAAGCCGACGCTGGCCAACCTGACAATCGTGTCGGGGGATGCGGGCACGGCGTGGAAGCGGCTGTCCGCCGTTGCCGACGGCATCGCCTTCACCCGCGAACTGGTGTCGGAGCCGGCCAACATCCTCTATCCCGAAAGCTTCGTCGAGCGCTGTGCGCATCTGACCGAACTGGGTGTCAAGATCACCGTGCTGGATCGCGCGGCGATGGAGGATCTGGGCATGGGCGCGCTGTTGGGCGTGGCGCAGGGATCGCCGCGTGAGGCGCGGCTGATCGCGATGGAGTGGGATGGCACCAATGGTGCGCAGGCCAAGCCGGTCGTCTTCGTCGGCAAGGGCGTGACCTTCGACACCGGCGGCATTTCCATCAAGCCCGCAGCGGGCATGGAGGACATGAAGTGGGACATGGGCGGCGCGGGCGCGGTTGCGGGCGCGATCAAGGCGCTGGCCGGGCGCAAGGCAAAGGCGCGTGTCGTCGGCATCTGCGGCCTGGTTGAGAACATGCCCGACGGCAATGCGCAGCGCCCCGGCGATATCGTGACGTCGATGTCGGGCCAGACGATCGAGGTGTTGAACACCGACGCCGAAGGGCGGCTGGTGCTGTGCGATGCGCTGACCTGGGCGCAGAAGACCTACTCGCCCGAGGTGATCGTCGATCTCGCCACGCTGACGGGCGCGATGATCGTGTCGCTGGGCAGCGAATATGCGGGCATCTTTTCCAACGACGATGGCTTGGCGAACGACCTCATCGCAGCGGGGCAGACGGCGGGCGACCCGCTGTGGCGCTTCCCGCTGTCGGCGGCCTATGACAAGTTGATCGACAGCCCGATCGCCGACATGAAGAATATCGGCCCGCGCTTCGCCGGATCGATCACGGCGGCGCAGTTCCTCAAGCGCTTCATCGACGAGGGCGTCAAATGGGCGCATCTCGACATCGCGGGCATGGTGTGGGCCGACAAGCCGGGCGCCGTATGGGACAAGGGCGCGACGGGTTACGGTGTGCGGTTGCTCGACCGGCTGGTGGCGGACAAGTTCGAGGGGTGAGGTTCAAATAATGCCGTCATCCCCGCCTGCGCGGGAATGACGGGAAGGGGGAAGAATGCAGGTCGATTTCTACCAGCTGAGCCGCGATCCCGTCGAAGGGGTGCTGCCTGCGATCGCGGGCCGCGTCCTGGGAATGGGCGAGCGGTTGCTGGTGGTGTCGGGCGAGGCCGATCGGCTCGACCGCATTTCCGATGGGCTGTGGGCGGGGCCACCCGAAAGCTTTCTGGCGCATGGCCGGGCGGGCAAAGCGCGGGAGGCCGTGCAGCCGATCCTGCTCGCCACCGACTGCAAGCCCGCAAACGGCGCGCGGCATGTCGCGATCGCCGACGGCGTCTGGCGCGACGAGGCGCTGACGTTCGAACGCGCCTTCTATTTCTTCGACCCCGACACGATCGACGGCGCGCGCGCAAGCTGGCGGGTGCTGAGCAAGGCCGAGGGCGTAGTGACGCGCTTCTGGAGGCAGGACGGGCGCAAATGGGTGCAGGGGCCGTGAGGTTGCTAAGCATGGTCAGGCAGCCAAGATGAAAGCGATCGCGCCAGGTTGCGCTGCCTATGTCGCGATAGCGATCTTTTCCTTCGGTAGCGTATTCAAGCCGATATTTCTCGCATTTCAGCCAGAACGGCTAGGTGCGCCGAATTGGAACTGGATCGTTTTTATCTGCTTCGCAATCGCATCGCTGAGTTTCCTTATACCAACTAGATTACGGTTTTTGCGCGGACCTGCTTTCATGATCATTGGACTGGGCGGTTCTGTGCTCGGCGTCGCGGCTTATGCAGACAGGTTAACAGCGGCAGGGCTGGAGAAATTTCGTGGTGAGCGGCAGATGCGGAATTCGTTTATAGAGTCGCTCCGCCGTGCACCGGAAGAACATCAATTTTTTCTCCATGCAGCCGCAATGAAAGATTGCGTGCCCTATGCCTGGAGCTATCGAACGATGAACTTCTACCGCGTCCCATTGCGCGCTGCTATTAACGTCATGCCTGGCAAGTGGTTGATGGAATGTTCCATTGACCGAAAAAACGCGGATGCTTGGTAAATCATTCAATAGTGTATCGATTGCGCCTTTGCTGACTGAGACGAGGGTTGCCCTTTATATGTGGCACTACCCACCCACCCTCTTGCGGCGCGCTTCGCCCGCGTCTAAAGGGCGCGCAACTTTCTTCCAACAATCTGG
>CAJYHD010000413.1 GCA_913773715.1 uncultured Sphingobium sp. | reverse complement strand
GCGTGATGTCGATCTCACCCAGGCTGGCTTCGGATCGGTAGCGCTCGGCCTCGCCTCGCTTGAAACGCGCGTCGTTGTCCAACTGCTGCTGTTTCGTCGTCAGCGTTTCCCGCTCGGCATTGAGGGCCTTTTGGCGAGCAAAGATGGCTCCAACATCGGGAGGCTTCGGGACGGCCGTCCGCATGGCATCGGCAAGCGCTGTTTCTGCCAACGAAACCAACCCCTTTTGGTCGATCGTGTCCTCGAACCCGACCTCATCGTTGGCCCCCAATGTCAGCCTTACCGCCTTTAAGCCGTCAGCATATCGTTGTTGCTGATAGGCGTGGCGGCGGCGTTCGTCCTCGACCGTGGCCACCAGCTCTCGCTGACGGACTGCAGCCGCACGCTCTTCCGCATCAAGGGCGCGCAAGGCAAGGCGAACCATGGTCAACTTTGCGGTTTCGCCCAGAACCTGTGCGCGGGAACGGGTCTGGGTCTGTGACGAACGCCAGGCGAGGATGTCGGCGAGACGGCATTCCTGGTCGCGCGTCAGCCAGGCCCGAAGCACATCCCAGACCTGTTCGCGGCTGATCTCCGGCGGCGTCGCTCCCGTCAACGTCGGGAAGAAGGTGCCGATGATGACAGGATCGATAATTCCTTGATCGCCATCGCTACGTCCCCGCGCGATTGCGTCTTCAATGGTGTCAGCCTGAACGACAAATTCTCCACCCGGCAGCCCCAGCGGGCGGATGGCGACCCAGCATATGCCGTCGATCAGTATCTCGGCCGCGAACAGACCATCGGGAAGTCGCGTCATGAGGCGCAACCGTTGGGCGTCGGTTGCATAGCTTGGTTCGCCGAGACAGGCCCGAAGCAGGCGGCAGAAGGTGGACTTACCACTGCCATGCGCCAAGGCGCGGCGGCCGCTGCTCGTCATGTCCGGCGTCCAGACGATGTTGAGGCCGGGTTTCAGTGGTACATCGCGGATGAGGGTCTGGCGATCCTTGAAAATCGCCAGACGGCGAACCCAAAGCCGAGGGCCGGGCCGGCCTTCCGGCGCCTTCGGTGGTTTCATCACCGAGGCGAAAAGGTCGGCCTGATTAGCCATGGCCGAACCTCACCCAGATCACATTGTCTTCTTGCGCGATGGCGGCGGTGAGCTTGCCGATTTCCATGCCACGCACCGCCTGCATTGCGAAGGCGGCTCGCTGGGCGTCATTAGAGTCTGCCTGTAATCCTGTCGTGCTGAAATGCTGTCCCTGCGCCCACGCTCCGTCGGTGCTTTCTGCCAACTGGCCTGATGTAATCAGCGTCTCGAACATCGATCGCCAGGCAGCGTTAATTGCCGGATTCAGCCTGATCGTTGCCTGTGCTGGCTGCGCGGCCGAACCGAGAAGCCTGATCCATTGCTTCTGATCGTCGGCTGAGAGCAAGGGCGTAAGCAGCGCAGGCTCCGCGAGGCTGGCGATGACGAACCGGATGTGTGAGCCGTCGGTCGCCGGGTCCATTTGCCAAAGCGCATATTGTGCCGCGTAGCGGAGCCGGTCGCGCGGTTGGATCGTGGCCGACCAAGCCCACGCGCCATCTGGAAGATCGGTGAGAGACGGCAGCACGACGGACGCTGGAAGCGAGGCAGATGTCGCACTGGCTTCCGTCTGTTTCCAAGCATCGAGCACCAGACGCTCGGTGCGGTATTCTCCGTAAACGCGGGTTTCCTTTTCTTTCAGGACGCGGAAGGTTTCCGAGGGGTAGTCCACGCCTTTCACCTTGGCGGGGTCGAGCACATAGCGCAGTTCTTCATCGGTCAGGCCGTATTTCCGGGCAAAGAAGACATCCAGTTCGGCGCGCAATTGGGCGCGGCGGTCGTCGTCCCATGCGAAAGGATTACCGGAGTATCCCAGATCCTCTGCCCAAGCCTTCATAGCATGGCTGGTGTAAGTCAACTCCAGCACGCGAGGGCGGATAAAATTGAGGTCGTCCTTAGAGAAGGTGGAGGGAGGTAACGCTGCAAACTGTTTCAAATAGCTATAAGTCAGGTGCGTCCCGCCGATGGAAAGTCGAGCTATGAAATCGAATGTCAGGGACAGCCACATTGCCAAATGTGCCGCGGCAAGCTCAGCTTTCCCATTCAAGTAGAAGATGGGCATGGTGTGCCCAACGCCAACTTTCGGGAATACATCTGCGATCACGGTCCGTTCGACACTTCGGAGTGCTATATCGCGCCACCCCATGAGCCAACGCGGCTGCTTGACCGCGATCAACATCTCGGCAAGCGCGAGCGCATCCTTCGGTCCATCGGCGATGAGAGCGAGATCATCTGCCGTCAGCGGTGTTTCACGCTGCATGTCGACACCAGCGGCAAGTGTTTTGGGGTCGAGCGAGAAGCGTTCGGGCGACGCCTTCAACGCGCCCCGCCAGTCCTGTCCACGGCCGAGCAGACGGAAGATGTCGGCTTCTCGAGCCGGTCGTCCTTCTATGTCAGGATAAGCTCCAGTCAGCCAGGTGACGAACGCTTTGAGTGCGGTGGCTCGACCGTTTTCCAGCGCATCGGTGCCGGCGTTGCGCCGACCCTTGCCGGCTTCGCCACGTCCTTGCCTGACGGCGCTCTTTAATGCTGATGGCACGCGAGCAGCGCGCAAAATAACCTCGTCCTTGGGCACCCAGTAACGCGGTGACGGCTCAAAATTCGGATTCTGCTTTTCAGCAAGGGTGCAGTCGCGGGCGCCTTCCTCATCGTCGCTCGTACTGGTGCCGTAAGTCGCCCAACGATGATCGAAATGGTGGATCATCTTGGCTTCGTAGAGCGGCACACGGCGTTCGACGCTAGTGGCCGTCTCTCGAACCCAGTCCATACCATCAAGCTGCCAGCCATCAGCATCCATCTGCGCCGGTGTGCGGAAAAAGCCGGAGTCGCCTGACATATGAAACATCGTCTGGAACGTGATGCCCCACGGATTGATGTCTCCGCCTTCCTCCTGCGGCCGTTCCTGGATCAGCACGGGCGCGCGGGCATAGAGCTTCGCCGACAACTCCGCATCGGCCCGAGTACGAAAGACCGGCGCCGTCTTCGTATTGGGATTAATGCAAGATATTTCTTCTTCTGTTAGATGGAAATTACGTTCTGGGTGGTATATTTCACTGATATCTTTTATGTCGAAGCAAAAATTAGCCGCTTCGGCCCGACCCCCTATGCAAATAATGCAAAATGATTTTCTGTCGTCCGTCGCCTTGAACCATCCCCTAACTTCATAAAAACTATACAGCGATTGCAGCTTGCGACTTTGGACAAGGCGGCTGAAGAATTCAGATGTAGAGGAATCGGTTGCTATCCCTGTCGGCACGATGACGCCTGCGCGACCGGTGCGTTTTGCAAGCCGCGAAAACAGTTCAGCGAACAGCGCATAGGTGTTGACGTCCCCGCGCCCGGTAAGCGGATAGCGGCCTGACGAACGAGCAAATTCACTCGCTGCTTCTGCCGTTCGCTTGGCGAAGACGAATTCCCGCCACAAGCGACCGTCTGCGTTCTCTGGATCGGCCGCTTCCAGTGCGTCGATCAACTTCTGCCGCTCCGCCTTGTTGGGTGCGGCGGCGATCATCGGAGAGCGCACGGCGAAAAACTCTTGCTCCTGAAGCTTGATGCGCTCCCATGGCGGATTGCCGATGACGGCATCGAAACCGCCATCGCGCTCCATGATTTCCGGAAACTCGATAAACCAATGGAAGGCGCTGACTTTCTCGGAGGTCAGCGCGGCGCCTCGGTTTAAATGTTCGGCCGGCGTCTGGCCACCTGCCGCCTGCCACACATGCTCGGTGAGCGGCATGGCATCGGTGCCCGCTGTATCGCCTGCTTTCGCGGTGAAGAACGCCGCCATGTAAAAATTGGCTGAGACATAAAGATCGCTGGCCGTCTTCAGGTTCTGCCACGCGGCCGACGAGCGTATAGCTTGGAAGTCGCTTGCTTTGGCCTCGACGCTTGCTAGGTCATCCTGGGCCATCGCCTTCAGCTTGTGATCCCGCTCGGCAAGGATTTCAGGCGGCGACCAGTTCTTGAACAGTTGTGGGTGTCCCTTGGCTCGCTCGCGTTGCTCCTTGTTAAGGCGGGCGTAGCGGCGGGAGAGCTCCTTGTCGTCGCCGGTGAGCGGCTTGTAGGCTTCGTCCGGCAACCCTTCGCGCAGCATGGAACGGTCGAACACGCCGATCAGGCTGTCGCCACATCGGATTTGCGCGTCGAAGAAGGCGAGCGGCCTACCCGGTTCCAGCGCTTCAATCCACAGCGCGACTTTGGTCAGCTCGACCGCCATCGGATTGCGATCCACGCCATAGAGGCAGCGGCAGGCGACGTCGCGTAGCGCATGACGAAAATCCGCAGCGGACGGGACGCCGCCCGTGCGATGTCGAGCAACACGGGTGGCGATGCGCCGGGCCGCCGCGAGCAGGAAATGGCCTGATCCGCAGGCGGGATCGATGACGGTGAGTTCCAGCAGTGCTGCGGCGGGATCGGCGGCCTGAGCCTCCCGTTCATCAAGCACTGGATCGAGCGTGGTGTCGAGCAGAAGCTGCACCAAGCTGTCGGGCGTATAATAGGAGCCGGTGATTTTGCGCTGATTGCCCTTCTGCTCCGCCGCCTCCGAGGCGAAATGCAGGGTCTTGCCGTCCTCGCCAAGCTGCGGCTGGAGCTCGAGCAGAGATTCATAGACCGAGCCAAGCTCCTCGGTCTCCATCGCGCGCCAGTTTACCGGCGTCATGCCGGCTTTGTCGGAAAGCCAGGAGAGGCGGTAAAGCGCCTCCATGAAAGCGCGATTGCGCAGGCGCGCCGTTTCGAGATGCGGCAGCTTGTCGTCGCTGAAAAGGCCGCCGAGCGCCGGCAGGCCGAGTGCGTTCTGTCCGTGTGCCAGCGCTCGGAAGACGATTTTGATGCCCTCGTAGCGATCGTGATGCTTGTCCCAGGTGGCCGCGCGGACGCAGGAGGCGCGCAGCGCCGCGAGGCTGTAGCCGTCGCGGTAGAGCCTGCGGGCGTCCTTTGCTGCCGTTTCGGGATGGAGCAGGTTCCGGTCCTCGGCCACCATCAAGAAGATCAGGCGATAGACAAGGCGCAGAAGCTCGTTGAACCATTCGGTCAGGTCGATCTCGCCCGACTTCAGACGCGTGGCGAGATCGGGATTGGCTTCGAGAAAACCCGAGCCGAGCACCCGGAGCGCGATTTCCACCTGCGCAGCCAGCCGGTTACGCGCGGCCTCGCCTTCTCGGGAGCCAGCCTCACGCCAACGCTCCAGCGCGCAATCCGTGGCCGGGGTGCCGGCGACACCGAACCGTGTACGGTGGATCAGGGACCAGAGAACCGCGAAGGAGGCGGCATCCTCGTTGGTGAAAATCTGGGCAAGATCGGCTTCGACATAGGCCGGCCGCGTCAGCGAAGCATTGTCCCGCATGAGACGCAGGACGGTCCCGTTCGTCACCAGTCCCCAAAGCGCGTCGTCATGATCGTTGAGATAATCCTGAAGCGCGAAGGCTGGAGAGCGCGAACGGTCGGTCGAAAGTGTCGGGCTGCGGCGGTCGAGCTTTTCCTCGGATGGCGGCACGACGACAATCGGGACACGGCTGCCGGCGAGGAAAGAGAGCGTGCCATCGGCCGGAGCGAGATCATCGAAGCCGAAGGTCTCCGTGAGGAAGGCGCGGACAAAGCGACGGGTCGCCTCGACCGAGGGATTTTGAAGCTTCGTGAAGGCGTCGAAATGGGACTGGCCAACGCGGAAGGAGGTTGAAATCTCCTCGCGGATCGTCAGCCCCTTGCGGATGCGATAATCCTCTTCCGCCTGATCGGAGGCTTGCCGGCGGTCGATGCTGGCAACCATGGCCGGGGCGATGAGGTTGCCTTCCAGCGTGAGGGAAGGCCATGCCGACATATCGGTGACGGGTTTGCGCGCCATGGCTCAGGCCTCCCCCGGCATCAGTGTGAAAAGACCAATGACGTCAGGAGGCAGCACGGCCTCCACGGTGACGCGGGACGCAGACCCAGAGGCGATGCGGACGCGCGCGTGATCCTGCATAAGCTCTTCAGCACGCGACCGAACGAATTCGGCGATCGATCCTTCGAGCAGGCTGGGCAGCTCTTCCTTGGCTTTGGCGATGAATCTGTCCCGCGCGACAGGCGCGAGATCGGCCGTCGCGGGGGTATTGAGCAGCTCGCGTGCCTCTTCGCCGACCGCCACGATCTGCGCCCCCTGAACCGCCACCAGAGCCGCTTCCTCCGCCAGCAGCAGCCGCTCCTTGCGGGCATGAACGGTCAGCTTGAAACGGATACGCAGGAGCGCCAGGCGGGTCACTTGCTGGACGGCGGCGGTCGGCCAGGCGCCCACACGACCGATGCCCAGCCCGGACAAGGACTCAGGATCGAGCGATGCCTCCACCAGCGCCTCCGCAAGCGTCGCTGTCAGCGGATGTGTTCTGGTGAGCAACGCTGTGCCTGATGGCGCCGGCTCCATCGTCGCCAGGCGTACCGATCCTGTCAAATCGTGTTCGGCCAAACGCTCGCGCAGCCCGGCATCGAGGGCGTCGACATGGGCCAGAAGCGTGGCTTTCCTGGGTTCTAGCGGTATGCCGAAACGCGCCATCGCTAGTTCGACGAAAACGCGCGCATCAGAAGGGGAGCCGAGCAGCGCACGGACCTTTTCCCATTCCGGCGCGACTTCCTGCGGTTTCATGGCATTCTGTGCGAAACGCGCCCGAGATTTCCGCTCGTTTTCAGAAGCGTCACGCCACCGCGCTTCCACGGCTTTCACGCTGTCCTCGAAGCGAAGATCGAGCATGAGCTGGGGCCTTCCGCGACGACGCAGCATCATCGATGCCATCAGTGCGTCCGTCACAGGTCCGCGCTCCTCCGGGAGTGGAACGGTCACGCCCGTTGCCTTACGGATTTCCTCGGCCTTCCGAAGGATGACCTCAAGCACGGCACCGTCGATGGCGCTGTCCGGCGAGAACATCATGATTGACCGGACAAGGTCTGCCGGCTGGCCGAAACGATCGACACGCCCTTCGCGCTGCTGGTGCCGGGTCGGATTCCACGACAGGTCGTAGTGGACGACAGTGTCGAAGAGCTGTTGCAGGTTGATCCCTTCCGAGAGACAATCGGTGGCGACGAGAAGACGCTGGGTCGGCTTTTCCTCGTCCGACGGGGCCATGTCGGCGACACGATCGCGGCGTTCATCCGGCGTAAGAACGCCCGTCACAGATTCGATGGTCAGCTTCGGGAAGGCTTTGCGCAGACCATCGCGAACATGCTCGGCCGTTGCCAGATAGCGGCAGAAGACGACGGGATTTGCACCCTTTTTGATGATCGGTGTCAGCGTCTCGATCAAAGCGGCCAGCTTCGGATCGGGCTTGCCGACCAATTCCTCGGTGCGCTTCACCAGTGCGAGGAGCGCCGGATCGACATCGAATGCCGTGCCGGGCTCGAGATCGACAGCGTCCTCTTCGTCTCCATCGTCATCGTAAATTTGGGGCTCGAGGCGTTCGCTCTCGCTCGACAGGCGGTTCCGCAATGCGCTCAGAGCGGCGGCCGGCGAAGAGCCGACGCAGCGCATCAATGCCAGCGTGCCCCAGAAGGCGAGACGTTGTTCCCGCTGCCCTGATCCCGCCTGGGAGACAATACCGAAGCAGTAGTCGAGAACGGCTTCCTGGAAATCTCGATGGGCGTCGGACAAATGATAGGCAAATTCGGTGGTTTCATGTTTCGGGAAGGCGCGCTCCTCGTTCCAATCTCCGGTGACGAGATCGATTCTGCGCCGTTGCACGAAATGCCGGGCCAGACGTTCACGATACCGCGTGTCCTCGAAGTCCATCGAGGCGAATGACGGATCGATCAGCGAGAGGAGGCGCGCGAAAGCCTCCTCATCACCGGAATGCGGCGTAGCGGTCAGAAAGATCATCCGGCGATCCGGATTCCGAGCCAGGCCTTGCAGAAGATCGAAGCGCTGCTGCTTGCCCTTATGTGTTCCCACGCAGGCATGGGCCTCATCGACGATGACGAAGTCCGGGCAGGCGCGCGCGAAACCCTCGCGGCGTTTCTCAGCCTTGATGTAGTCGAGGCTGACGACCGTGAAGGGATAGGCCTCAAACAGAGTCTGGGCGAGTGGCAGACCGCGTTCCAACCGGCTCGCGGTGCTGGAAGTGACCGGAACAGCGTCAATCCCGAAGCGGGCCTTCAGTTCTCCGAGCCATTGTTCGACGAGATGCGGTGGGCAAAGCACCGAAAATGCATCTACTTCGCCCCGGTCCATCAGCTCGCGCAAGATGAGGCCGGCTTCGATCGTCTTTCCGATGCCGACGTCATCCGCGATCAGAAGGCGCGGCGCCGCCATACGAAGCGCCATCAGTAGAGGAACAAGCTGGTAGGTTCGTGGTTCAAAGGCGAGCTGGGCAGCAGACCTGAAGGGGCCTGCGCCACGGCGAAGCGTTAGGCGCATCGCATCAGCCAGCAATGCCGCTTTGGTTTGAACCGTCGCCGCCGCATCGACCGGGAGATCGAAACGGGCGGGCTCGACCGGCAAGAGTTCGAACGCTGGATCGAGGACGACGGTATCGTTCCCGCCGCCTGAGAGGGGGCGGAGCGCGAGTATCCCGTCCCGGGGCGACGGTAACGCAACCCACTCACGTCCGCGTGCTCGCACCAGGTCTCCAGGAGCAAAATTCATCGTCATCAGCTCATTCCCCGAACATCGAGCGCATCGCGTCGGGTACACCCGCGGTGACAGCTTCTGGTAACTCGAACAGCGTCCAGCCCTTGGCTTCCGCTTCCTGGCGGGTTGTCTCCGTAAGGGGAG
>CAJYHD010000412.1 GCA_913773715.1 uncultured Sphingobium sp. | reverse complement strand
ACTCGAAAACGCGCCGTAAAATCGCAGAAATTCGCCGTTTTTCGATGGTGTCTGGGTAGCGATACCCTCCTCGATACCCTCGGACTTTTTTGTTGGGGAGGTTCGAGTCCTGCGGCAACCGATACTGCCTGAAACCAGCCCGTTTTAACGGCGATTCGCCCGACATGATCGCGTCGCCGTAGCCGCGGAAATGGGTTTTATGCGACGGCCCCGCATAGCTTATCAGCTCCCGACCCGCTTTCGAGATGCGTCTACAGATCTCTGATTTGCATAGTGACACGAAAACGCATCAAGAATTGACTTCCCCGGCCCGCGGAGATACGTAGACGCTCCATTCCTTTGTTACATGATACGTGAACGCATCAATGAATCGACCGGGGCCTTTGCACGAACTTGGAGAGCGTCTGCGGAAGGCGAGGACGGCGGCTGGACTGACGCAAGAGCAGGTCGCGGATCTCGCCGGCATATCCCGCCCCCGTTATCGTGATATAGAGACGGGCGCCGCAGCGGCGCGCTTCACCACCTTGATGAACGTGTCGCGCGCACTCGGGATGGAGATGATGCTGGTGCCGCAGTCCATGGTGCCCGCCGTCCACGCGCTGATGCGCCCGCATGATGAAGACGACCTCCCTGCATTTGCCGCGCAAACGGATTGAAAGCGAAAGTCGTGGCGCAAGCTCCTCTCCCACCGCAGGCAATCCAGTCCCTTGAGGTGTTCCTCAATGAAACGAAGGTGGGCATGATCGTCCGGACGCCCGGCGACTTCAATGCGTTCAGCTTCGACGAAACCTATCGCGCAACAGGCGGCTTTCCAGTGCTCAGCCTGTCCTTCCGCGCGGCCAGCGGCGGCTTACGGAAGGATCCGCGGCCAGTGAACGGTGCATTGCCCGCCTTCTTCGCGAACCTGCTGCCGGAGGACAAGCTACGCGAGGCGATGGAAAAGCATCACGCTGGCGCTGTCCGTCCGGGTAACGACTTCGACCTGTTGGCGGCGCTTGGCGCAGATTTGCCGGGAGCTGTCAGGGTTCTGCCGAGCGCCGGCGTGGTGGCACTACAGGATGGCATGCGGGAGAAGCCGAAGGCCCGCTTCTCCCTCGCAGGCGTCCAGATGAAGCTCTCGGTGATGAAGAACACGGGCAAAGGCGGCGGAATTACGATCCCGCTCGACGACGGCCAAGGACAGTATATCGCGAAGTTTCCATCTACCGCTTTTCCCGGCGTATCCGAGAACGAGTTTGCCAACCTCGCCTTGGCCGCCGCGATCGGCATGGACGTGCCCGAGCGGGAACTGGTCGAGAAGGCGGATTTCGAAAGCATCCCAGAGGATTTCGAAACTCTGGCAGGAGGCAAGGTTCTTCTGATCCGGCGCTTCGATCGCGGACCGCAGGGTGAGAGGATTCACATCGAGGACTTTGCCCAGGTCTTCGGCGTCTATCCCTCCCGCAAATATGAAGGTGCAGCCTATCACGACATCGCTGCTGCACTGAATATCGCCATTTCCCCAGTAGCCGCGCTCGAATTCGTACGACGGCTGGCGCTGGCGGTGATCACCGGAAACGGCGACATGCATCTGAAAAACTGGTCACTTATCTATCGTGGCGACGGCAGAGCACCAACGCTCGCGCCGACTTACGACCTGCTCTCTACGGTGCCTTATATTCCCACGGACAACCTGGCTCTGTCGCTGGGAGGCGAACGCTCCTTCAAGGCGCTCACTGCGCCACGCTGGAAGTCCCTGGCCAACCGCGCTCGACTGCCCGAACCGGCAGTCTTGCAGGCCGTGGTCGAAACGGTGGACAAGGTTCACGAGCACTGGTGGAAGCTGCCCGAGCGGACTGTCGTTCCCGGCGCGGTACTCGAGCGCATTGACGCCCATGTGAAGGCAATGACGCCGATCCTGAATTCTTGCGCAGATAAATGACGGGCCGCAAGACATCGTAGCCCGACGGCCACTGTCCGATCTTTGCCCCGTCGAAACGGCAGCCTAAAGTCCGCGAAATCCCACTACGCGGCATGCCGCTTCTGACAGCACACGACCAGGTTCGGTCACCCCGCCAGCTTCACAGAACGGCGGCAATTAGCGAAAGCAGCCTTCAGATGACTGCCAGTGCCATACCCCTATAACTTCCGTTTTTTTCGTCATTACAGTGAGCGGAATAATGAAGTGCCGAGACGGGTCATTCTCGCCGACCCGGCGTCGAAGCACAATGGCGCTGCGGATCGGGAATGGACCCGACCATCAAGCAGGATCTCGCCATGAAACTTCACCATCATCCTCTGTCGGGCCACTCGCACCGCGCCGTCCTAGCTGCCTCTCTCCTCAACGTTCCCCACGAGCTGATCGAAGTCGACCTCATGGCCGGCGCGCACAAGCGCCCCGAGTTTCTCGCCCTCAACCCGTTTGGCCAAGTCCCAGTGCTGGAAGATGACGGGGTGATCGTCGCCGACTCCAACGCGATCCTCGTCTACCTCGCCACGAAGGCCGGTCGCACCGATTGGCTGCCCGAAGATTCGCAGGGCGCGGCCGCCGTCCAGCGCTGGCTGTCTGTCGCTGCCGGCGAGGTTGCTTATGGTCCCGCAGCGGCCCGGCTCATCACCGTGTTCGGCGCCAAGTTCAACGCCGACGAAGTGATCGGCCGCGCCCACACCCTGCTCGGTCGTCTCGAAGCCCATCTGGAAGACACTGACTGGCTGGTAGGCTCGCAGCCCACCATCGCCGATATTGCCATCTACAGCTATGTCGCGCGTGCACCGGAGGGCAATGTCGACCTTTCGGGCTACCCGAACGTGAACGCTTTCCTCCGCCGTATCGAAGCGCTGCCGGGCTTTGTGCCCTTCGTGAAGACCCCGGCCGGCCTGGCGGCATAATCATGCCGCCGACAGCGGGCGCCCCGCCATGGTGCGCCCGCCAGACCCCAGCAGAGGCACGAGAACGATGACGTCGAACTTCACAAGGCTCCCGGTCTGGCATGAAGGCGAGCGCTTCATTCAGGAGAAAGTCGGCGTCGCCGAACGCATGGCATCGGTCGGTCAGCGGGTCATCCGCGACTATATGCCCGATCAACACCGCGAATTTTATGCGAAGCTCCCGTTCATCGTGCTCGGCAGCGTCGACGAGGCAGGCGCGCCTTGGGCGATGTTTCTGGAGGGGCGCTCGGGGTTCATCACCTCTCCCGACGCGACCACGCTCGAGATCGACGCGCGTCCGGACCCGACCGATCCCGCCGCTTCCGGGCTTGCACCGTACAAGCCCATCGGCCTGCTCGGCATCGAGATGCACACGCGTCGGCGCAACCGCGTGAACGGCGTCGTCAGGGAGGCCGCACACGGTTTCCGGATCGACGTCGACCAGAGTTTCGGCAACTGCCCGCGCTACATCCAGCTTCGCGATTTCAGCTACGCCCGCGATCCCGGCACACCCTATGCCGGCGCCGTCGAGGCCCTGAGCGCGCTCGACGCCTCCACGCGGGCCATGATCGCAGGCGCGGACAGCTTCTTCGTCTCCTCCTACGCCGATCGCGACGATCGCCGGCAGGTCGATGTCTCCCATCGCGGCGGCAAAGCCGGGTTCGTCCGCATCGCCGACGATGGCACGCTCACCATTCCCGATTTCGACGGCAACCTGTTCTTCAACACGCTCGGCAACATCCTCCTCAGTGGCAAAGCCGGTTTGCTGTTCGTCGATTACGCGAGCGGCGATGTGCTCCAGATGACGGGCACGGCCGAAGTGATCTTCGACAGCTCCGAAATCGCCGCCTTTCAGGGGACTGAGCGGCTCTGGACGTTTACCGCGCAGACGATTGTGCGCCGACGTGGCGCGCTCGCCTTGCGCTGGGCCATGCAAGCGGAACCCTGGTCGCCGAGTTCGCTGATGACCGGCGATTGGGACGAAGCCGCCAACCGTCTTCGCGCGGCCGAGCTGTCTTCCCGCTGGCGTCCGCTCAAGGTGACGAAGATCGTCGACGAGAGCAGCTCGATCCGTTCCTTTCACCTCCAGCCCGACGACGGCGCCGGTCTACTGCCCCACCAGGCGGGCCAGCATCTCCCGATCCGCGTGACGCTGCCCGGCGACGACAAGCCCGTCATCCGGAACTACACGCTGTCCGCCGCCCCTTCCGATGGGGTCTATCGCCTCAGCATCAAGCGCGAGGGCGCGGTCTCGAGCCATTTTCATGATAGCATCCGCGTCGGAGATGTGATCGAGGCGCGTGCACCCGCTGGCGACTTCATCATCGACGCGCGCGAGGCGCGCCCCGCCGTCCTACTGGCGGGCGGCGTCGGCATCACGCCGATGCTCGCGATGCTGCGTCACGTCGTCTATGAGGGCGTCCGCAAACAGCGGGTCCGCCCGACCTATCTGTTCCATGCTGCCCGGACCAAGGCAGAGCGCCCATTCGGCCCTGAGCTGGCGACGCTGGTCGAAAACTCCTTCAGCGCCGTGAAGGTTATCCGGGTGCTCAGCGACCCCACGGATGCCGCCGAAGGCATTGATTACGAAGCCGCTGGCCGGATCGACATGGCTCTGCTCACCCGCTTCCTGCCGTTCAACGACTATGATTTCTACATCTGTGGCCCGGCCGCCTTCACCCGGGCGCTTTATGACGGCCTGCGCGCGCTGAATATCGCCGACGCGCGCATCCACACCGAAGCGTTTGGGCCATCCTCCCTGATCCGCACACCCGACGTCGCGGCGTCTGCCCAAGCGCCGACGCGGCCTGCCTCGACGAAGCCGGTGCCCGTCGCCTTCATGGCGTCGGCCAAGGAGGCGCGCTGGACTCCGGCATTCGGAACGCTTCTGGACCTTGCCGAAGCGCGTGGACTGTCTCCTGAATTTAGCTGCCGCGAAGGCACCTGCGGAACCTGCAAGACCAAACTCTTGCGAGGGGCCGTCACCCATATCCGGCAACCGGGCGTCAGCCTCGCCGATGATGAGGTGCTGATCTGCAGCGCTGTGCCCGCCGAGCAGCAGTCGGCCGACGAGGATCGTGTTCAACTGGGGCTGTGAATGGCTGCCATGACGGGCTTTGGATCCATCAAGTGAAATAATCCCTTCCGGCTTTTCGACATTCAGTCGCACGCCGTGACAGGCCATCTTCCCCTCATCGAAGGCTCGCATCGTGCAAGCCCTCCCAGGAGTTGAATACCATGTCAGTGATCCCGACCCCCGCTACGATCGACGACGCTCCCGAGGCGTCGCGTCCGATCCTTGAAGCCGTGCAGAAGCAGCTTGGCACCGTGCCCAACATCTTCCGGCTCGTCTCCACCAGCCCGGTCGCGCTCAATGCCCTCACCGGGTTCCAGGGGGCGCTAGGCAAGGGCAAGCTGCCTGTCGCGACCCGCGAGCGTCTGGCGCTGACGATTGCGCAAGCGAATGGCTGCGATTATTGCCTGTCGGCTCACAGCTATACAGGCGCGCTCTTCGCCAAGCTCGATGATGCCGAGATCGCTGCCGCCCGTGCCGGCACGTCGAGCGATCCCAAGGCCGCCGCCGCTGTGACCTTTGCTCGGGCGCTGACCGCTGCGCGCGGGTCGGTCGTACCGGCCGAGGTCGAGAAGGTCCGCGCCGCCGGCTATGGCGACGCCGAGATCCTCGAGATCATCGCGCACGTCGCCCTCAACACCTTCACGAACTATGTCAACGAGGCGCTTGGCACCGAGATCGACTTCCCCCGGGTCGATCGCCTGGCAGCCTGACGTAGCGGCGGGCGACCGACAGCCCTCCCCCGGCCGCCCGTCCAACCTTTCCCCCCATCACGCCACAGGAGATTTGCATGAGCCGTCCGCCCCTTCCCCCCTTCACCCGCGAGAGCGCCATCGAGAAGGTGCGCCTGGCCGAGGATGGCTGGAACAGCCGCGATCCGGCAAAGGTGGCGCTCGCCTATACGGTCGACACGCGCTGGCGTAACCGCGCCGAGTTCGCCACCAGTCGCGAGGAGGCGCAGGCGTTCCTCACCCGCAAGTGGAACAAGGAGCTGGAATATCGGCTCATCAAGGAGCTGTGGGCCTTTACCGGCAACCGGATCGCCGTCCGCTATGCCTATGAATATCGCGACGACAGCGGCCAGTGGTTCCGCGCCTATGGCAACGAGAATTGGGAGTTCGCCGAAGACGGCCTGATGGCGCACCGCCACGCCAGCATCAACGAGCACCCGATCCGCGAGGAAGATCGCAAGTTCCGCTGGCCGCTTGGGCGGCGTCCTGACGACCATCCCGGTCTCAGCGATTTTGGCTTCTAGCCGACCCTAGGGCGCCACCGGCGCATCCACCCGAGGATTTGACCATGCAAAGCTCCAGACTCGACCCGCGAACGCGCCTGTCGATCGAGATCGCCCTTGCTGGGAACCACGGCGCTCCCGCCCTGATCCGCCAGCAGGACGACGCGGCCGCACGGGTCGGCATGTGCGGGGCGGAGATCGACGCCGCACGCGCCGGGCGGAGCTTTGATGTGCGCGGCGCCCGAGCCCTTGAGTTGGCCCTTGCCGTCCAGAGCAACGACTATCGCGACGTCCGATCACGCGCGATCCGGGCCGGCTTCGATGACGAGGCTTGTCGGGAAATCGAAGGCATCGCGGTAGCTCATGCTTCCGCTGGGAAAGCGAACGGTCATGGCTAGCGTTGCGATCACGCTCCCGGCCCTGCCGGCGCCGGCCCCAGTATTGCGGTCTATTAAAGCCACCCTTGCAGGACTTCTCGACAGGCTGCGGTTGAACGGTCAGGAATCCGATTATCACGGTGACATGCTGCGGGAAGGACTGGCCGATGACGCGGCGACCTTGATGCAGATGATCTGAGATACGGTACGAGAAGAGGGAACGGATGGATCGATGGCAGGCGATGCGGATCTTTGCGAAGGTCGCGGAAACGGAGAGCTTCGCGGAAACGGCGCGTCTCATGCACATGAGCGCGCCCGCCGTGACCCGCGCCGTGGCGTCGCTCGAGGAGTTGATCGGCGCGCGCCTGTTCGTCCGCACCACGCGATCGGTGAAGATGACCGAGGCAGGGACCCGCTACTTCGATGACTGCCGGCGCATCCTCGCCGACATCGCCGAGGCCGAGGCCGCTGCCGCCGGCTCCTATGCGACGCCTGCGGGCACCCTCGCCGTCACCGCGTCGGCGATGTTCGGCCAGATGTATGTGCTTCCGGTCATGACCGAATATCTCGACGCCTACCCCACGATGAGCGGCAGGACGTTTTTCATCGATCGCCCGGTCAACATCGTCGAGGAAGGGGTCGATGTTGCGGTCCGTATCGGGCACCTGCCGGATTCCGGCTTCACTGCGATAAAGGTCGGCTCGGTGCGTCGGGTGATCTGCGGTGCACCGGGCTATTTCGAGAGGCACGGCGTACCGCTGACGCCTGCCGACCTCAAACGTCATCGCGTTGCCGCCGCCACGAGCGCATGGGCATCCCCCGAATGGCGCTTCGCTCGGGATCAGCGTGTGACGATGGAGGCGACCCTTCAATGTAATACCAATGAGGCGGCGATCGCCACGGCACGCTCTGGCTGGGGCCTGACGCGCGTGCTGCACTACCAGATCGGACCCGCGCTCATCGCGGGCGATCTTCAGATCGTGCTGGCGGATTATGAGGAGCCGCCCCTGCCAATCCACGTAGTCCACCCCGAAGGGCGCCACGCCCCCGCCAAAGTGCGCGCCTTCGTCGATCTGGCAGTGGAGCGCTTGAGAGCGAACCGCCTGTTCAACTGACCCCGGCGTTCACTTCCCGGATCAGGTCCACCAGCGCTCGAAGATTCGGCGGCAGATGACGTCGGCCGGGGAAATAAAGCGACAGTCCCTCGAACGGCGGCGTCCAGTCGTCAAGCAGTTGGACGAGACGGCCTGCCTGCACATGGCTGCGCGCGCCTCTCTCCTCGACATAGGCAAGCCCCGCGCCCGCCAGCGCGGCAGACAGGATGAGGTCGGACGCGTCAAAGACGAGATTGCCCGGCACGCCCAGCGCCATGGCATCTCCCCGGCGCTCGAACTCCCATCGGTACAGGCGACCGCTCGAGAGCCGCATTTGGACGCATCGATGGTACGCCAGATCGCGCGGAACCACGGGCGGCTGGCGCCCTGCCAGATAGGCGGGCGACGCCACGACGATCATGCGCAATGTACGGAAGACCGGTACGGCCACCATGTCGGGCGGGATCGCGTCTTGCAGGCGCGCACCGGCATCGAACCCCGCCGCGGTGATGTCGATCAGCGCATCGTCCGTGACGATCTCGAGCTGTACCTTAGGGTGGCGCCGCGCATATTCGAGCAGGATGGGGTCCAGCATCAGCCGCGCCGCCCCGTGCGACATGTTGATCCTGAGGGGCCCGTTCGGTTCGCTCGCATGGACGCCAACCCCCTCCACAGCGTCATCGATCGCTCCGAGCGCCGGCTCCACCTGCCGGACCAGTTCCTCTCCAGCCGATGTCAGAGATACGCTGCGGGTTGTGCGATTGAAAAGGCGGACGGCAAGGCGCTCTTCCAGAGCAGCAATGGCGTGGCTGATCGCCGAGGAGGAGATGCCGAGCGCCCGAGCGGCTGGTCGAAACCCCCGATGCCGCGCCACTGCGACGACGGCTTCCAGTTCTGAAAGCGACACTCTCACTGATCGCTCCTGCTCATCAGTTTATCCCATTTTGTCCGGCTTATCAAATTAAGGTGCGGTCAGCATCTTTGTCGTCTCACTGGAGGCAATGATGAAAACGATCACTACCAACTATATCGACGGCGATTTCCGGCCGTCGCGCGGCACATCGGACGCGCCGCTATACAATCCCGCGACCGAGCAGCAGATCGGCTCGGTTCGCTTGTCGGGCAGCGACGACGTGGACGCCGCCGTCGCCGCAGCGAAGGCTGCTTTTCCAACCTTTTCGAAGACCCCGACGGAGGAGCGGGCCGTCATGCTGCGCCGGCTGGCTGCCTCGGTCACCGCGCACGCGGAGCCGCTCGCGGCGGCCATGTGCGAGGAATATGGCGCCCCCGCGCCGTTCGTTACATTCAGCACGCAGCGGGCGGGCACCGTCTTTCTGGATATGGCCGAAACCATCGCCGGCTATCCCTGGCGCCAGACTATCGGCAGCGCCGAGGTCGAAATGCGGCCGCTAGGCGTGGCCGCGGCTATCACACCCTGGAACAGCAATATCGGTTTCATCTGCTCCAAGCTGGCGACGGCGGTGGCGGCGGGATCGCCCATTGTCATCAAGCCGTCAGAGATGAGCGCAACCCAGACCCAGGCCTTGCTCGACGCATTGCATCAGGCAGCCCTGCCGCCCGGCGTGCTGAATATCGTCAACGGCGACGGGCAGACATGCGGCGCGGCGCTAGCCTCGCATCCCGACATCGCGAAAATCAGCTTCACCGGCTCGACCGGCACGGGCCGCGCCATTCTGCGTGCGTCCGCCGACACAATGAAGCGCGTCACCCTGGAACTTGGTGGCAAGGGCGCGCAGATCATCCTCGATGGCGCCGATCTGGATGCCGCCGCGTACCAAGCGCTTGCAAGCGGCTTCATGAACAGCGGGCAGGCCTGCATCGCCGGCACGCGCATCCTGATCCCCGCTCATCTAAAGCCAGCGTTCGAGGACAGGCTGGTCACCGCGCTCTCGCGCTTTCCGGTCGGCCCCACGAGCGATCCCAATACGCGGATCGGGCCGATGGTCAGCGCGAAGCAATGGGAGCGCGTTCAGTCTTATATCGCGCTTGGCATAGACGAAGGCGCGCGATTGATCGCCGGGGGGCTGGGCCGCCCTGATCCGCTAAACCGGGGATGGTTCGTGCGACCCACGCTGTTCAGCGACGTCGACAACAGCATGCGCATTGCACAGGAGGAAATTTTCGGGCCGGTCCTGTGCATTCTGTCCTACGATGATGATGCCGACGCCATCCGTATTGCCAATGACACCAGCTACGGCCTGCAGAACTACGTTCTGGCGGGTGACAGCGAGCGCGCACGTCAGGTCGCAGGGCAACTGGAGAGCGGGCGCGTCATGATCAACGGCGCGCCCCATGAGCCATTGGCCCCGTTCGGCGGATTCAAGCAGTCGGGGATGGGCCGGGAATATGGCGCCTTTGGCCTGTCGGCCTTTCTCGAGCCACGCGCCATCCTGACATAAAGGTGCTATGCGCGGTCGCTCAAAAATGTTTCCGCGAGCATGTCGATCAGGACGCGAATCTTTCGTGGTGTATGCTGGCTGGCCGGCCGCACCACGAAAATGCCCACCGCCGGCAGATTCCAGTCAGGCATGATGGCCGTCAATCGACCCGCTTCCACATATTCTGCGGCAATCACCTCAGGAAGCGCCGCAAGGCCGAGGCCTTCGGCCGTGGCTTCGGCGATTGCTACGGCGCTATCTGCCTTGAACCGTCCATGTGGATGGATCTCGATGACCTTCTTGTCTCGGCTGAACTTCCAACTCTCGGATGCGATCATCACTGCGGGATGATCCGCAACCTCGCCCGGAACCTCAGGCGTCCCGTGCTCGCGCACATAGTCGGGGCTGGCAAACAGGCGAACGGAAAAGGTGCCGATCCGCCGCGCCAACAGGTTTGAGTCAGGAAGGTAGCCAACCCGTATGCCGCAGTCGAAGCCCTCGCTCACCAGATCAACGTAGCGATCGCTGAAACGTGTGTGAAGGCTGAGGAGCGGGTGCTGCTTCGCCAGTCGGGCGAGCACGGGCGCAAAGTATTGCGGCCCGAATGACGAGGGAACCGCCAGTCGAAGGCGCCCCCGAAGCTCACCTGCAGGGAGGATTTCATCGCGCGCAGCTTCAAAATCCATGAACATGCGGGCCGCATGGTCGCGAAAGGTCAAGCCTGCCTCGGTCAAGGCGGCGCCGCGGATGGTGCGAGATAGCAGCTGGACGCCAAGTTCGTCCTCAAGGCGCGATAGCCGGCGACTGACGATCGACTTTGCAAGACCGAGCCTGCGTGCCGCAGCCGATACGCCGCCTGCATCGGCAACGTCCACAAAGGTCTTCAGGTCCTCAACATCCATAGCGTTCCCCAACTGGCAACATGGCCTCACCGCTATAGCCGCAATTTGCTCCATAGCAGCAACACTGATTGTTACGGCGCGCGCCAATTACGAGCGGTTTTTTGAGCCATCTACGCGGGATAACCGGGTACGTGAGTTTT
>CAJYHD010000411.1 GCA_913773715.1 uncultured Sphingobium sp. | reverse complement strand
GCCAGAATGTCGCTTGACGCGCATCCTTGCGCATCGCTGATTTTGGTGAAGCGATAATAAAGGCCACCGTCCTTCATGACGGTGGCGTCGATCATTCCCTTCGACCTGACCGCGCCCGGCAGGTCGGCGGCCTTGAACCACGGTTTCGGGGAAGTGAAGATGCGGAAGTCGCGGGTCGTCGCGCTCAGGATCTGCGGCCCCTCGCCATCCTCGACCGTGTGCGCGGCGTCCTTGTAGAGCGTCGAGGTCCAGTAGACGACATAGGCGCCGATCGTCGGATCGTAGGTGGCTTCGGGCGCCCATGTCATTCCGGCGGCGGGCAGGTTCACGCGAACGTGGCGCTGCTTGCCCCAGTGGATCAGATCGGTCGATTCCCAGATTTCGAGATAGCGGCTGCCGTGGCGGGTCGCGTCGCCCCAGCCGCTGCGCGCCGCCGACAGATCGGTGGCGAGCAGGAAGAAGCGATCACCTTCCGCCGAGCGCATGATGAACGGATCGCGCAACCCGCGCGTGCCCTCGGTCGAGTGCAGTACGGGTCGGCCATGGTTGAGCGTCTTCCACCGCAGAGCATTGTTGCCGTCGGAGATCGCGAAGCGCAGTTTCTCGCCGTTGATCGTGTTTTCAGTGAAATAGACGAACAGATAGGCCGCGCCGGCGGGGGAGGGCGCGGCGGACTCGGCGGCCGGCGTGGCGCCGGTCAGCGCGATCGGTGCGGCGAGCAGCAACAGCGGGCGCGCGAACCCTGTCAGGCAAACCAAACATCGTCTCCCGATCGTCGGCGGTGGATCCGCGGGGCCTTCATCGTCCCTAGAGCGTCGATTTCTCGAAGTCGAAGCCCGGAAATTCGGCGTTGCGTTGACGAGCAGCCGATCCACACGCCGTCATCCCGGATCACGTCCGCGGCGACGAACGAAGGCCAGCCGCCCCTAAAATCGGAATCGCACCCCCGCCGACAACAGGCTCGCCTCCCAGCGCACGTCGCGCGGGTAGCGCGGATCCTTGACGTAGCTGTGGTACGGCGTGCGCAGCAGGTTGGTGGCGTCGACGGTCAGCGTGATGTTGCTGTTGAGGTTGTAGCTGGCCGAAAGGTCGAGCCGCCCGACCGCGTCCGAATACACGGTCGTGAACACCCCCGGCGCGCCGAAGCCGTCGAGGTTCGCGCTGCGGTAGTTGTAGGCCAGCCGGACGCTGGCCGGTCCCAGTTCGTACAGGCCGATCACGTTGAAGCTGTACTTCGACACGCCCGGCAGCGTCTGCTTGCCGCCCGCGAAATTGGCGGCGGCGGGGACGACCTGCTCACCGTCGATATAGGTGAAGTTCGCCTGTGCGCCGAGCCCGCGCAGGGCGCCCGGCAGGAAGTCGAAGAACGTCGTGGCGGCCGCCTCGATGCCCTTGATCGTGCCGGTGCTGGAGTTGGACGGACGGTAGACCAGGATGTCGCCGAACGGCTGGACGTTCACGACCTGCGGCAGCGAATTGATGAAGCCGGTAATCTCGCGGTAGAAGCCGGCCACCGACACCGAGCCGGTCTTCGAGAAATAATATTCGAGCGAGGCGTCGTAATTGTTCGACCGGATCGGTTGCAGGTTCGGGTTGCCGCCGTTGCCGGTGTAGGAAATGTTGCCGCCGATCGTCCCCTGCGAGATCGTCAGCGTCGGGTTGATCTGGTTGAAGCCGGGCCGGGTCAGCGCCTCGGTCCGCGACAGGCGCAATTTCAGCCGGTCGGTGAAGTGCAATTGCGCGCTGATGTTGGGCAGGATGTCGACATATTGCGTCGACGAGGCGATCGGCACGAATTGCGTCTGGTTGGTGCCGGGGATCGGGAGAGAATTGGTGCCGTCCAGCTTGTTGCGCGTGATGACCACGCGCGTGCCGATCACGCCGTCGATCGGGAAGCCGACGTCGAAGGCGTAATTGACCTGAGCATAGCCCGAGAAGACCTGCTCGCGCGCCTTGAAGGCGTTGAGCGGGTTGAGTGCGGGCTGCTCCGGCGCCCAGGCCGCCTGTGTCGCGGCATCCGCACCGGCGCGGACGAGCGCATCGCGGATATAGCCGCGGACGTCGTTCAACTTGTCATTGAACAGGAAGGCGTTGGGTGCGAACCACGACCGGAATTGCTGCACGTCGTCGCCATGGAATCCCGGCTCGATAATCCCGCCCTGCGACACGGTCGGCACGCGCGAGATCGGGTCCTTCAGGCTGGCGAGCGCGGCATAGCGGTCGCCGAACACCGAACTGGCGTCACGATCGCCATAGCGCAGGCCGAAGTAGAATTTCGGGAACAGCGACGATCCGGTGTCGAGTGCGAGGTTTCCCTGCCACTGCCATTGGCTGCCCGCGCCGCGTCCGCGATTCTCGATCAGCCCGCGCATGTAGAAGCTGTCGGGATTGTTGAAGTCGACGCCGCTGGGGGTGAAGTTCACGCTGCGTTGATCGTTCAGCTTCACCGACAGCGACAGCGGGGTCGCGACCTGCGTCTGGAACTGCCCCCAATTGTTGTTCACGGTCGAGCGGGTGTAGGCGAGGTCGGTGGTGAAGACCGCATTGCCCGTCTCCCAGCGCGCGCCCAGCGCACCCTGATAGGTGTCGGTGCGGCTGGTCCCGAACTCCTTGCTCGGCCCGTTGACGAGCCCCAGGTCGATATCGAACGATTGCAGCGTCGTGCCGTCCGGCGTCAGTACCGCATTCCGGATCGTCGGCGGGTTTCCGCCGTTCGGGTTCGACTGGATCGGGATGCCGAAGAAGTCGTTGGCGTTGCGGTTGCGATAGCCCTGGTACAGGCCGTCGGCATAGATCATCAGATTGTCGGCCGGCTGCCATTGCAGCGAGGCATTGACCGATGGCCGCTGACGCGTGCCGCGCCCGTAGAACAGGCCGATATCCTGCGGGAAGGTGAAGTTGCGACCGACCGAGGCGGGCAGGATCGTCTGCGCAGCAGGCACATTGTCCTGGAAACCCT
>CAJYHD010000410.1 GCA_913773715.1 uncultured Sphingobium sp. | reverse complement strand
TTCAGGCGCCCCACTCAGCCTGGTTATGTGCGACGTCGATCACTTCAAACGCTTCAACGACGACCACGGACACGAGGCCGGCGATGCCGTGTTGCAGGCGGTGGCGGCGGAGATGAAGAACCGCTTTCGCGACGGTGACGTGGTATGCCGCTTTGGCGGCGAGGAGTTCACCGTCATCGCGCCCGGCACCTCACCGGAGGCACTGTTGACAAGAGTCGAAGCGGTGCGCCAGGCGATTGCGGAACTCAATATTCACCAGAACGGCCGCACCTTGGGTGCCACCAGCATGTCTTTCGGAATCGCAAGTTGGCATGAGGCGATGGCGCGTGATGGCTCCTCCCTCATCCAAGCCGCAGACGCAGCATTGTACCAGGCCAAGCGCCAAGGCCGAAATAGAGCCACAATATATAAAATGGCCGCTTAAGATGTTGGCAGATGCGACCCACTAGCGGTCGTTCTGGTCGGCGCCCCCGATGTCCGAGAACTGCCGCTCGTTCATCAGCGGATGCAAAGCCGCTGGACCCTTATAGCCGTTCCAAACCCTGCAGCGTCGCCCGCAGCGCTTCGTCGAGCGGCGTTGCCGGCACATCGCCGAGGAAGCGGCGCAGCTTGCCGTCGATCAGCCGGAGCGGCCGGCGCCAGAGATAGATCATCTCGCGCATCTCGCGCGCGGTTTCCTGGAACGGGGCCATCGCGTGCACCACCGGCCAGGGGAACGGGTAGATCGGCGCGTTCGGCTTGCCTGCCGCCTGGCGGACCGACTCGGCAAACGCTCGGTTGTCGTCCACCCAGGTGCCGCCGAAATGGAAGCTGTCGAAAGCAGGCAGCGCATCGCACCGTTCGAGGAGGCGCACCATCGTCTCGGCGAGGTCGGGCAGATAGGCCCAGGTATGGCCAGTACCCGCGCGGGCAGGATTGAACAGGCGCTTCACCGGCCCGGGCGTCGGCACCATGCCCTGAGCCAGCCAGCTATTGCCGCTGCGCGGACCGTAGAAGTCGCCCGCGCGGACAACCAACGCCCTGGCATCGTTCCGGCTTGCCTCGCGCAGGCGGCGCTCCATCTCGACGCGGATCGCGCCCTTTCGGGTCACCGGGTTTTGCGGCGCATCCTCATCGACAGCCTCGCCCGCGTCCGGCCCGTAATTGTAGACCGTGCCTGGCAGCAGCACGCGCGCGCCGGTCGCGGTTGCCGCTGCGATCGTGCTGTCGAGCATCGGCAGTACTAGTCCTGCCCAGTTGCGATAGCCGGGCGGGTTGGCACCATGCACGATCACCGACATGCGTTTGGCAGCGGCGGTGACGGACGCGTTGTCCATGGCGTCGCCCTGCACCCATTCC
The DNA here is from genome assembly GCA_913773715.1 of uncultured Sphingobium sp. The sequence goes on along the minus strand of CAJYHD010000410.1, from coordinate 1,235 downwards.
AGCGACGGGTTGCTCACCCGGGCGCGCGCCGGGTTGCGGTGGAGTGCGCGGACCGCCCAGCCGCGGGCGAGCAACGCCCGCGCCAATCACCAGCGCCGTGTTTGTGTCCTTGTTCATGGTCGCCTCCTCGTTGAGGAGGCAGAGATGCCCCCCATCCCGACTAAACGAAATTGCGACAATATGCAGAGCAGCTATACATGATCGTATGGACAGCGGACCCGGATGGGAGTTGTGGCGCACCTTTGGCGCCGTCATGCGCGCGGGCAGCCTGTCGGGTGCGGCGCGCGCACTCGGTCTCACCCAACCGACCGCCGGGCGACATATAGCGGAACTGGAGGCGGGACTCGGCGCCGGCGCGCTGTTCACGCGCTCAGCGCGCGGGCTGCAGCCGACCGAGATCGCGCTGGCGCTCGCGTCAGAAGCCGAGGCAATGGCTGCCGCCGCGGCAGCGCTGGTGCGAACCGCCTCCGCTCCCGCCGATGCGGTGACCGGCGTCGTCCGGATCAGTGTGAGCGAGGTGATCGGCGCCGAGGTGCTGCCGCCTATCCTCGCCGACCTGCGCGCGCAGCATCCCGGCCTGATGATCGAGCTGCTGCTCACCAACGCCTCGTCCGACCTGCTGAGGCGCGACGCCGATCTCGCGATCCGGATGACCGAGCCGAGGCAGCAGGCGCTGCTCGTCAAGTCAGTAGGCCGGATCCGCCTCGGCTTCTATGCGCACCGCGAGTATCTCGCCCGCTCCATGTCGATCGACCGCGCCGCTGACTTGGAGCGGCATGCGATCATCGGCTTCGACAGGGACGCGGCGTCGATCCGGTCGCTCGAGGCGGCTTGGCCCGACCTGCCCACCTTTGCGCTGCGCACCGACAACCAGTTGGCACAGATCGCACTGATCCGCGCCGGCTGCGGGATCGGTGTGATGCAGGACCCAATAGCCCACCGTGACCCGGCGCTGATTTCGGTCCTGCCGGAAACCTTCCACGCCCATCTGCCCGTCTGGATCGCCATGCATGAGGACCTGCGCTCTACAAGACGCATGCGGCTGGTCTTCGACGCACTGGTCAGCGGCATGACCGCCTACATCAGGGCGGGATCGGAGCGTCAGCAGTGACCCATAATCGGTCATTGGGCGCGCCTCACCGGCTTCCCGTATTCTGCCATTCGTTCATATCAGAATCAGCGCATCTTCCGCCGTCGCGCTGGTTGGATGAACGTCCGGCGTGGGTGGAAAGCAG
>CAJYHD010000409.1 GCA_913773715.1 uncultured Sphingobium sp. | reverse complement strand
GTGACGCTGGTGCCCTATATCGCGGCGGCGGGTGAACTGAAGACCAAGCCGACGCAGCGCAGCGTCCGCGATCTGACCTCGCTCGGCATTCAGCCCGACATTCTGCTATGCCGGTGCGAGCATCCTTTGCCCGACAGCGAGCGCAAGAAGATCGCGCTGTTCTGCAACGTCCGGCCCGAAGCGGTCATCCCCGCGCTCGACGCCAGCAGCATCTATGCCGTTCCGCATCAATATCATGCCGAGGGGCTGGACCGCGAAGTCCTGCGCGCCTTCGGCATCAGCGATGCGCCCGCCCCGTCGCTGGAGCGGTGGGACGACATCATGGATCGCCAGACCAATCCCGAAGGCGAAGTGACGATCGGCGTGGTCGGCAAGTATGTCGGCCTGCTGGACGCATACAAGTCGCTGCACGAAGCTCTGCACCATGGCGGCCTCGCCAACCGGGTGAAGGTCAAGATCAAGTGGATCGACGCCGAACTGTTCGAGAAGGGCGAGGATCTCGTCAGCAGCCTCGAACCAATGCACGGCATCCTCGTCCCCGGCGGCTTTGGCGTGCGCGGATCGGAAGGCAAGATCGAGTCGGTCAAGTTCGCCCGCGAACGCAATGTGCCTTTCTTCGGCATCTGCCTCGGCATGCAGATGGCCTGCATTGAAGGCGCGCGGAACACGGCGGGCATCGCCAACGCCTCCACCACGGAGTTCGGCGAAACCAGCGAGCCGGTGGTCGGTCTCATCACCGAATGGATGAGCAAGGAAGGCTTGCAGAAGCGTACGGCGGAAACGGATCTGGGCGGCACGATGCGGCTGGGGGCCTATCCGGCCAAGCTGACCGGAAACAGTGTCGTCTCCGGTATCTACGGCACCGACAACATCAGCGAGCGTCATCGCCACCGCTATGAAGTCAACGCAGGCTATCGCGAGCCGCTGGAAAAGGGTGGCCTCATCTTCTCGGGCATGTCGCCGGATGGCACCTTGCCGGAAATCGTTGAGCGGCCGGATCACCCCTGGTTCGTGGGCGTGCAGTTCCACCCGGAACTGAAGTCCAAGCCTTTCGACCCGCACCCGCTTTTCGCGAGCTTCATCGAAGCGGCGGTCAAGCAGAGCCGGCTGGTATAAGCGAACGGGGCCTTATCGGCCCCGTTTTCTTTTTTCAGTTCTCGCCGCTGCCCAGATGATCGAACAAATGCTTATATTGGCGTGGCTGGGATCGTAGATACTGGCTCGGCGCCTTGACCGATCCGCCGAGGTGCGCCGCTGCGTGCCATGGCCAGCGCGGATCGTAGAGGATGGTACGGGCAATCGCGATCAGGTCCGCGTCGCCGGTGCCGATGATCGCTTCGGCCTGCTCATAGTCGGTGATGAGGCCCACTGCGACGACGGGAATGGAAACAGCCTGCTTGACCGCGCGCGCAAGCGGCACCTGATAGCTTGGTCCAACCGGGATTTCCTGTCGCGGATCGAGGCCACCGCTCGACACATGGATCGCATCGCAGCCGCGCGCCTCCAGCGCTTGCGAAAAGGCGATCGTCTGCTCGATGTCCCAGCCGCCTTCGACCCAATCGGTGCCGGACACGCGCATCGTCACCGGCTTGTGCGCGGGAACGGCAGCGCGCACGGCGTCGAAGATTTCGAGTGCCAGGCGCATGCGGTTTTCCAGACTGCCGCCATAATCGTCGTCCCGCTGGTTAGAGAGCGGAGAGAGGAACTGGTGCAGCAGATAGCCGTGCGCCGCATGAAGCTGAATTGCATCGATGCCAAGATCGTCGGCACGTCGCGCCGCCGCGACGAAGGCGTCTCGAATCGTCTCGATCCCCGACTTGTCCAATGCCATCGGCGCATTCTGGCCTTGGTTGAAGGGAAGGGGCGACGGGGCTACCGTCTGCCAGCCATGGGCGGCACTCGGCGCGATCTGCGCGCCACCCTTCCACGGTACCTCGGTCGATGCCTTGCGCCCGGCATGGGCGAGCTGGATCGCGATCGGCATGTCCGAATGGTGGCGCACGCCGTCGATGACGCGGCGCATCGCATCCCGTGTGCGATCGTCCCACAGGCCGACATCGGCATAGGAGATACGCCCCTCGGGCAAAACAGCAGCGGCTTCGATCGTCAGCAACGCCGCGCCCGACAGCGCCAGTTGGCCGAGGTGGATCAGATGCCAGTCGTTCATTTCGCCATCGACGGCGGAATATTGGCACATCGGCGCAATGACGATGCGATTGTCGAGGACGAGCCCCCCGACGTTGAAAGGCTGAAAAAGCTGGGGAGCGCTCATGCTTGTCTCCGAAAGATAATGGCCCGGCGAGAGGGCGCCGGGCCGGGAGATAGGAAGCGGAAGACGCGACCGAAAGGTCAGGCGGCAGGCGTCAGTTTGAGCAAGCGTCCCTGCGACTTGCCGCCATCCTCCAGCAGCCAGAGCGCGCCATCCGGGCCTTGCTCCACCTCGCGGATGCGCTCGCCCATGTCCCACTGATCCGCCTTGGACGCATTTTCGCCGTTCAGCTTCACGCGCACCAGCGACTGGCTGGAAAGGCCGCCGATGAACAGCGAACCCTTCCATTGCGGGAACAGGTTGCCCGAATAATAGAGCAGTCCCCCCGGCGAGATCACCGGGTTCCAGCTGACCTTGGGCGCTTCGAATCCGTCGCCTGGCTTATGGTCGGGAATGTCGCGACCGTCATAATGGCTGCCGTTCGATGCCTTGGGCCAGCCATAGTTGAGGCCCGGTTTGATGAGGTTCACCTCGTCTCCGCCCTTGGGGCCCATCTCCTGCTCCCACAGCCGTCCCTGCCCATCGAAGGCGATGCCGAGCAAGTTGCGATGGCCATAGGACCAGATCGCGGGATTGAACCCCTTGGACGCCAGCGGATTGCCCGCCGCCGGCGTGCCGTCGAGGTTGAGGCGCAGCACCTTGCCGAGCGTGGACTTGGGGTCCTGCGCCGGATCGAACTGCTGCCGCTCGCCATTGGTGAAGAACAGATATTTGCCATCGGGGGAGAAAGCGATGCGGCCAGAATAATGGCCATCGCCATCGATATAGGGCGACGCGCGGAAGATCACCTGCACCTTGTCGAGCTTCGTCGTGGCATCGCTCGCCTGATTGAACATGCCTTTGGCAAGGGCGACGCCCTTCAGGCCGTCCCGCGCTTCGGCGAAGCTGAAATAGACGCCCTTGTCCTTGGCGAACGTCGGTGACAGCACGACGTCCATCAATCCGCCTTGTCCGGCGGTGTCCACTGCCGGAATGCCACTGACCGGGATCTTGGTGCCGTTCTTGGGGTCGAACAGGATCAACTCGCCCTTCTTCTCCGTCACGAGCGCGCGCCCGTCCGGCAGGAAGGTCATCGCCCAGGGCGAATCGAAGTCGGCGATCACAGATGTCTTGAAGGGCTTTTCGGGCGAGGAGGCATTCTGCCCGGTCGCATTTTCAGCGGAGCAGGCGATGAGGATCAGGGGCAATGTGGCGATGAACGAACGCATCTCTGTCTCCAAATGAGCCGGACGGCAGGGAAGGATGTACGCAGAATGTGCCGCGACGAATAATGTTGCAGAAATTCCACGGTCGACCTATATGACCTCTGCTTCCTAACATCGTCAAACATGTGAGGGTCGTAGGCGGAAAGCCTGCGGCGCGGGAAGCTGCATGAGTTTTTATCTGGAGATCGCATGGCGGACATCGCCGAACTGACTGCCTTGATCGAACCCGAGGTGAAGGCCTTGGGCTTCGATCTGGTGCGCGTGAAGCTGTTCGGGTCGGGTGAAGACTATACGCTTCAGATCATGGCGGAAGATCCCACGACCAAGCAGCTGGTGATCGAGGATTGCGCGACTATCTCGCGTCGTCTGTCGGACCTGCTGGACGAGGTCGATCCGATCGAGGAGGCCTATCGTCTGGAAGTCAGCTCGCCCGGCATTGATCGCCCACTGACGCGGCTGCACGACTATAGGGAATGGGCCGGGCATGAGGCGAAGATCGCCGCCATCGAACTGGTCGATGGTCGCAAGAGCTTTCGCGGCATCCTGAAAGGGGTGGAGGGCGACGATGTGCTGCTCGCCGATACGAAGGCGGGCGACGTGGTCATCCCCTTTGCCCTGATCGGGGAGGCAAAGCTGATGCTGACCGACAAGCTGATTTCTGCTACGATGCCGCTCTCCTCCGATGGGGCGGATGAATTTGAAACCGAGGAATAAGGGTTCATAACGACATGGCCAACGCCATTTCCGCCAATAAGGCCGAGCTGATCGCGATCGCCAATTCGGTTGCATCCGAAAAGATGATCGACAAGGCCATCGTCATCGAAGCGATGGAGGACGCGATCCAGCGCGCTGCGCGCGCCCGTTACGGCGCGGAAAACGACATCCGCGCCAAGCTGGACCCCGACAGCGGCGACCTGCGCCTTTGGCGCGTCGTCGAAGTGGTCGAGGTGGTCGAGGATTATTTCAAGCAGGTGGATCTGAAGCAGGCCGCCAAGCTCAAGAAGGACGCCGTCGTCGGCGACTTCATCGTCGACCCGCTGCCCGCGATCGACCTGGGCCGCATCGACGCGCAATCCGCCAAGCAGGTCATCTTCCAGAAGGTTCGCGACGCCGAGCGCGAGCGCCAGCATGAAGAATTCAAGGACCGCGTGGGTGAGATCATCACCGGCGTTGTCAAGTCGGTCGAGTTCGGCCACATCGTCGTGAACCTGGGCCGCGCCGAGGGCGTGATCCGCCGCGATCAGCAGATCCCGCGCGAAGTCGTCCGCGTCGGCGACCGCATCCGCTCGGTCGTGCTGAACGTGCGCCGCGAAAATCGCGGTCCGCAGATTTTTCTCAGCCGCGCGCATCCTGAGTTCATGAAGAAGCTGTTCGCGCAGGAAGTCCCCGCAATCTCCGAGGGCGTCATCACCATCATGGCTGCCGCCCGCGATCCGGGCAGCCGCGCCAAGATCGGCGTCATCAGCCGTGACAGCAGCATCGATCCGGTCGGCGCCTGCGTCGGCATGAAGGGCAGCCGAGTGCAGGCCGTCGTGCAGGAGATGCAGGGCGAAAAGATCGACATCATCCCGTGGAGCGAGGACACGGCGACCTTCGTCGTCAACGCGCTTCAGCCCGCGCAGGTCGCCCGCGTCGTGATCGACGAAGAGGAAGAGCGTATCGAAGTCGTCGTTCCCGACGATCAGCTCTCGCTTGCCATCGGTCGCCGCGGTCAGAACGTCCGCCTCGCCAGCCAGCTGACCGGCAAGGCGATCGATATCATGACCGAAGCCGACGCCAGCGAGAAGCGCCAGAAGGAATTCGTCGCCCGCTCCGAGATGTTCCAGAACGAACTGGACGTGGACGAGACGCTGTCGCAGCTGCTGGTGGCCGAAGGCTTTGGCGAACTGGAAGAAGTCGCTTATGTCAGCGTCGATGAACTGGCCTCGATCGAAGGCTTCGACGACGATCTTGCCGCCGAACTTCAGAACCGCGCGCAGGAAGCGCTGGAGCGCCGCGAGGCTGCTGCGCGTGAAGAGCGTCAGGCGCTGGGCGTGGAAGATGCGCTGGCCGACATGCCGCACCTCACCGAAGCGATGCTGGTGACGCTGGGCAAGGCGGGCATCAAGACGCTCGACGATCTTGCAGACCTCGCCACCGACGAACTGGTGCAGAAGAAGCGCATCGACCAGCGCCGGCGCAAGACCGAAGGCGCCGAGGACAAGGGCGGCATCCTTGCCGCCTATGGCCTCAGCGACGAGCAGGGCAATGAGATCATCATGGCCGCCCGCGCACACTGGTTCGAAGACGAGGAGGCGTAAGCCAAGATGCCGTTCGTCGACATCCGCCTGGCTGGCAGCGCCACTCGCGAGCAGAAGGCCGCGATCGCCGCTGACGTCACCCGGTCGCTCGTGGAGCGACTCGGGAAGCCGGCGGGTGCCGTCCAGATCGTCATTTCCGAAATCTCGACCGAGAATTATGCGGCTGGCGGGCAATTGCTCGCCGACCGCGACGCTCCTCAACCAAGGGAGGACGCCAATGCCGCGGTCACTCCCCGATGAGAGAATAGTCGCACCCGATAGCGTCGGTCTTGCCTTGCCATCCGTTTTGGCGGAGGGGCGCGCATGACCGAACGCAAATGTATATTGACCGGCGACCGTGCCGATCCCGACATGCTCATCCGCCTCGCCATCGGCCCGGAAGGGCAGGTGCTTCCCGATATTCGCGCCAAGGCGCCGGGGCGGGGAGCATGGATCGGTGTGACGCGCGCCGAGCTTGAAGAGGCGCTCGCCAAGGGCAAACTCAAAGGCGCGATCGCGCGCGCGTTCAAGACGGGCGAATTGTCGATCCCTGCCGACCTGCCCGACATGATCGAGGATGGTTTGCGCAAAGCGTTACTGGACCGGCTGGGGCTGGAAGCGAAAGCGTCCATGCTGCTGACCGGATCGGAAAAGATCGACGTCGCCTGCCGTCGCGGCGACGTGAAGCTGCTGCTGCACTCGGCCGATGCGGCCGCGGACGGCAACCGCAAACTGGATCAGGCTTTGCGCGTCGGACAGGAAGCCGAAGGCACGGAACTTTCCGGCATCGTCTTGCCTGTGGACCGGAACGCCCTATCTATGGCAATGGGACGTGACAATGTCGTCCATATCGCGGTGACCGACTCGCGCGCAGCCTTGCGCCTGCGAACGGGCATAGACCGCTTGGAAAGCTATCTGGGTTGCGCTACCGGGTCGCCGGTGCATGGGGAGCTTGTCTCAACCGATGCGCCGGGCGCCTCTAGCGATATGGAATAAGGCGCCGACGGGCCTTGCCGGTCGGGATGAAGATGAAGGGTATAGTTCAGTCGTATGAGTGACAGCAAGGAAGACAAGCCGGTTCTGGGTCGCAAGCCGTTGGGCATCAAGCGGACCGTGGAATCCGGCCAGGTGCAGCAGCAGTTCAGCCATGGCCGCAAGAATACGGTCGTGGTTGAGGTGAAGCGGCGCCGTGTCCTGGGCAAGCCGGGTGAAACCGGCGGCGCTGCGCCAGCGGCTGCGCCCCAGGTCGATCCGGCACCCGCGCCGCGCCCCGCCGCGTCCGCGCCGCAACAGCCACAGGCGCGCGCACCGCAGCCTGCTGCTCCGGCACGCCCCGCGCCACCGCAGAGCCTGTTGTCGCGTCAGGAGCTTCAGGCGAAGCTGCTGCGTGAGGCGGAAGAAGCCCGCATGACCGCGCTGGAAGATGCGCGTCGTCGTGAGGATGCGGCCCGTCAGGCTGCGAGCGAAGAGGAAAAGCGTCGCGCCGAGGAAAATCGCCTCGCTGCCGAAGCGGCTGAGCTGGAAGCGGCCAAACCCGTCGAAGCGCCTGCTGCGCCTGTCGCCGAGGAAGTGCCTGCATCGGCTCCCGCCGCAGAGACGACGACTGAACAGCCTGCCGAAGCCGCACCTGCAGCTGCTGCAAGCCCTGCATCCGCAACGCCGCCGCCGCGCCGCTTCACCCCGGTCACACCGGTCAAGCGCCCCGAACCGGCCAAGCCCGATCGCGCCAAGAAGGGCGACGACAATCGTCGCCAGTCCGGCAAGCTGACCGTCACCCGCGCCCTGTCGGACGACGACAGCGCCCGTGCCCGCAGCCTTGCCGCGCTCAAGCGTGCGCGTGAGAAGGAACGCCGCGCCCATTATTCGGGTGGCAGCCAGCCGCGTGAGAAGCAGGTGCGCGACGTGGTCGTGCCGGAAAGCATCACGGTTCAGGAACTCGCCAACCGCATGGCTGAAAAGGGCGCGGATCTGGTGAAGGCCCTGTTCAAGATGGGGACCGCCGTTACGCTCAATCAGCCGATCGATCAGGATACGGCGGAACTGCTGGTGGAAGAGTTCGGCCATCGCATCCAGCGCGTGTCCGAAGCCGACGTCGAAATCGGCATGGAAGGCGAAGTCGATGCGCCCGAAACGCTTAAAGTCCGGCCCCCGGTCGTCACGATCATGGGCCATGTCGATCACGGCAAGACCAGCCTGCTCGACGCCTTGCGCGGCACCAACGTGGTGTCGGGCGAGAGCGGCGGCATCACGCAGCATATCGGCGCATATCAGATCAAGACGAAGGGCGGCGATCTCGTCACCTTCCTCGACACGCCGGGCCACGAAGCCTTCTCGGAAATGCGTGCGCGTGGCGCCAACGTCACCGACATCGTCATCCTCGTGGTGGCGGCGGATGACGGCCTGATGCCGCAGACGATCGAAGCCATCAACCATACCAAGGCTGCTGGTGTTCCGATGATCGTCGCGATCAACAAGGTCGATAAGCCCGACGCCAATCCGCAGAAGGTGCGCGAACGGCTTCTGAGTCAGGAAGTCGTGGTCGAGGATATGGGCGGCGACGTGCAGGACGTCGAAGTCTCGGCTTTGAAGCGCACGGGTCTCGACGAATTGCTCGAAAAGATCATGCTTCAGGCCGAACTGCTCGAACTGACTGCCAATCCCGATCGCGCTGCCGAGGGCAATGTGGTCGAGGCGCAACTCGACAAGGGTCGTGGCGCGGTCGCGACCGTGCTGGTGCGTAAGGGTACGCTCAAGATCGGCGATACCTTCGTCATCGGGTCTGAAAGCGGCAAGGTCCGCGCGATGATCAACGACAAGGGCCAGCAGGTGAAGGTTGCCGGTCCTTCGACTCCGGTCGAGGTGCTGGGCCTGTCCGGCGTGCCGATGGCTGGCGATCAGTTGACCGTTGTCGAAAATGAAGCGCGTGCCCGCGAAGTCGCGGCCTATCGTCAGGAACAGGCGACCAGGAAGCGCACGACCGCCGCACCGACGAGCTTCGAACATATGTTCTCGGCGCTCAACACCAAGGTCATCGAATATCCGGTGGTGGTGAAGGGCGACGTGCAGGGTTCGGTCGAAGCGATCGTGTCATCGCTGAATCGTATCTCGACCGACGAGATCAAGGTCCGCATCCTGCATTCGGGTGTCGGCGCGATCACCGAGAGCGATGTCACGCTGGCCGCTGCCAGTCGTGCGCCGCTGATCGGCTTCAACGTCCGTCCCAATGCCAAGGCGCGTCAGTTGGCCGAGCGTGAGAAAATCTCGCTGCGCTATTATGACGTGATCTATGACCTGCTCGAAGAAGTTCGTGGCGAAATGGCGGGCCAACTGGCGCCCGAGCGCATCGAAACGGTCGTCGGCCGCGCAGAGGTGCTTCAGGTGTTCCCGGCGGGCAAGAAGGATAAGGCGGCTGGTCTGCTGGTCATGGAAGGCGTCATCCGCAAGGGTCTGGCCGCGCGCCTTACCCGCGACGATGTCATCGTGTCGCGCACCAACATCGCGTCGCTCCGCCGCTTCAAGGACGATGTGTCCGAAGTGCGCGCGGGCATGGAGTGCGGTGCCGTGCTTCAGGATACGAACGATATCAAGGTCGGCGATACGCTTGAACTGTTCGAGGTCGAGGAACGTCAGCGCACGCTGTAATGAAAAAGCGCGTCACCCCGGCCAACGCTGGGGTCTCGTGCCTTTTTACGCTGCGGCCTGAGACCCCGGCCTTTGCAGGGGTGACGAGGATTGCATATGGTTGCTTCATCCGAAGGTCCGTCCGTTCGTCTGCTCCGCGTGGGCGAGCAGGTGCGGCACATCCTGTCCGACATTCTTCAGCGCGGTGACGTGCATGATGATGTGCTGGCCAAGCATGTCGTCAGCGTCACCGAAGTGCGGATGTCGCCCGATCTGCGTCACGCGACCGTGTTCGTGAAGTCGCTGCTGGGACAGGACGAGGAGGCGGTGCTGAAGGCACTGCGCACCAACACGGCCTATCTTCAGCGCGAAGTCGCGCATCGCGTGCGTCTCAAATATGCGTCCAAGCTCAAATTCCTTGCCGATGAGAGTTTCGACGAGGGCAGCCATATCGACAAGCTGCTGCGTGATCCCAAGGTGGCGCGTGACCTGACGCAAGACGAAAGCGACGTGGAATAATCTTCGACGCGACGGGTCGCCCGCGCTATCACCGTCCTGCCTGAAAGACAGGAAAGGGCGGGGCGATGAAGATAGCGACATGGATCGTGGCAGCGGCGCTGTGCGCATCGAGCGGAGCAGTTTTCGCCCGGGAGACGGGCATCCATCCGGCGGTCACCGCCGATCCGACCCCGGATGCTGCCTATCCCGCATCCATGGCTGCCTTCGTGATCCCGAGCGAGGATGGCGCGATGAACGCGGTCCTGTATCAGGCGGCGGGGTCCGGCACGCATCCGACGCTCCTGCTGCTGCACGGCTTCCCCGGCAACGAACAAAATCTCGATCTGGCCCAGGCCGCGCGGCGTGCCGGATGGAACGTGCTGACCCTGCATTATCGCGGATCATGGGGCAGCCCCGGCACTTTCTCCTTCGGCAATGCGGCCGAAGATGCGTTCACCGCGCTCCAGTTTCTCCAGCAACCGGCCACCGTCGCGAAATATCGCATAGATACCAGCGCGATCGTCGTAGCCGGGCATAGCATGGGCGGCTTCATGGCTGCCGACAGCGCCGCCGCCGAACCGCATGTCGCGGGGCTGTTCCTGATCGATCCCTGGGACCCGTCGCAGACCGCTGCTGAATTGGGAACTGCCAAGGGTGAGGCGGACTGGAAGGCGGAGGTGGCGGGTGACCTCCCGCCGCTCCAAGGTGCGACCTATGACAGCCTCACGGGCGAGATCAAAAGCGGGACCGCGAAGTTCGATCTAGGCCGCCGCCTATCCACCTATGGTCGTCGCCCGCTCACCATAATAGCGGCCGATCGCGGACTGGGCAGCGAAGCGCGCAAGGTCGCCGCCGATGCGCAAAGCGCCAACCCCGATGCGCGACTGATGGTCTGGTCCACCGATCACAGCTTCTCCGACAAGCGTATCGCGCTCGCCGACGCACTGGTCCGCTTCCTCGTAGGAGTAGCGCCGACGATCCGCTAGTCATATGGAACTGAAATAAGTATCATTTTATTGGTCTGCTGAACAGGCAGGAGTGTTTGGGATGGCACGCCGACAGGCGGATTTGGTGGTATTGAGCGGGGAGGACCGGAGTTTTCTCGAAGCCCAGGTACGCCGTCACAAAGCGCTCCGTTCGTTGTCGGATCGATGCAGGATGGTGTTGCTGTGCGCCGAGGGCCTTCAGAGCAAAGGAAGTGGCCGAACGTCTCGGTGTCCATGAGCACACCTTCGGCAAATGGCGTCGCCGGTTTGTGCAGGATGGCATTGAAGGGCTGACCGACCAGTATCGTGCGGGTCGGCCACGAACGGTATCGGACGCGCAGGTGGCTCAGGTGATCGAGCGTACGCTCAACGCCGCGCCCAAGGACGCCACGCATTGGTCGATCCGCTCGATGGCTGCCGACGCGGGGCTGTCGCACACCACCATCCGCCGTATCTGGGGTGCTTTTGGCCTGCAACCGCACCGGTCAGAGACATTCAAATTGTCGACCGATCCGCTGTTCGTCGACAAGGTGCAGGACATCGTAGGCCTTTACATGGCGCCACCGAACCGGGCGATCGTGCTGTGCGTAGATGAAAAGTCGCAGCAGGCGCTGGATCGCGAGCAGCCGGTCTTGCCCATGGCGCCGGGCATCCCCGAGCGGCGGACACATACCTACATCCGCGATGGCACGACATCCCTGTTTGCGGCGCTCGACATCGCCACCGGCGCGGTGATCGGAAAATGCTACAGGCGCCATCGCGCCACCGAGTTCCTCGATTTCCTCAAGCGGATTGACGCGGCGATGCCCCAAGGGCCGGATGTGCATCTCGTGATGGACAACTATGCCACCCACAAGACGCCTCGAATAAAGGCTTGGCTCGCGCGTCGCCCGCACTGGTATGTGCACTTCACGCCGACGTCGGCCTCCTGGATCAATCAGGTCGAGCGCTGGTTGGCCGAGTTGACGCGCAAGCAATTGCAGCGCGGTGTCCACAGATCAACAGTCGAACTTGAAGCTGACATCATCGCATTCATCGCAGCTCACAACGAAAACCCAAAACCTTACAAGTGGGTCAAATCCGCCGACGAAAGCCTCGCCTCCGTTAAACGCTTCTGTCAAAAAACAATGAGCTAAACTTCGGATTCAGGTGACTAGAGCGTCAACTCACCATCCGCTGCAACGTGTCGATCTTGTCCGCTTCATCCGCAGGCTTGTCGCGGCGGATGCGGGAGATACGAGGAAAGCGCATGGCGAGGCCAGACTTGTGGCGCTTGCTATCGTGGATCGAATCGAATGCGACCTCCAGCACCAGCGTTTTTTCGACCTCCCGCACCGGGCCGAAGCGATTGACCGTATTCTGCCGCACGAACCGGTCGAGCCACTTCAGTTCCTCGTCGGTGAAACCGGAATAGGCCTTACCCACGGGCAGCAACTCGCCATCCTCGGTCCAGCAGCCGAACGTATAGTCAGAATAGAAGGACGACCGCTTGCCGTGGCCGCGCTGCGCATACATCATCACGCAATCGGCGACGAGCGGGTCGCGCTTCCACTTGTACCACAGCGCGGCCTTGCGCCCGGCCACATAGGGGCTGTCGCGCCGCTTGAGCATGACGCCCTCTATCGCGGCGTCGCGCGCACCGGCGCGAATGTCGGCGAGGGCTTCGAAATCCACCGCTTCTATCAACTGGGACAGGTCGAAGCGATGCGCATCCAGTGAAGGCACGAACGCCTCCAGCCGCTTGCGCCGATCTTTCCACGGGCGCGTGCGTAGATCCTCATCGCCGTCCAGCAATATGTCGTACAGCCGCACGAAGGCGGGATAGTCCGCCATCATCTTCGCGCTCACGACTTTGCGTCCCAGCCGCTGTTGCAGCGCGTTGAAGCTGGCCGCCTCTCCACCCTGCACCTCGCCCTTTACCAGCAACTCGCCGTCCAGCACGGCATGCCCGGCAAAGG
>CAJYHD010000408.1 GCA_913773715.1 uncultured Sphingobium sp. | reverse complement strand
GTCGCCAACGACAATGACCCTTCACAGGTCGTGATTTCGGGCCACAAGGGCGCTATCGAACGTGCGGTCGCGATGGTGAAGGATCATGGCATCAAACGCGGCGTGCTGCTGCCGGTGTCTGCTCCGTTCCACTGCCCCTTAATGCAGCCTGCCGCCGATGCGATGGAGGAGGCTCTGGGCAAGGCGACGATCAACGCGCCGCTGCTGCCGGTCTATGCCAATGTGCTGGCCGCTCCGATCGCTGACCCGTCCGAAATCCGGGCGCATCTGATCGAGCAGGTGACGGGCCGTGTGCGCTGGCGCGAATCCGTCGCGGCGATGTGGGACGCGGGCGTCACCGATTTCGTGGAATTGGGCGGCAAGGTGCTTGGCCCGATGGTCAAGCGCATCGCGCCCGATGCGACCGTCCGCAGCATCGTGACGATGGACGACATCGAGGCGGCGCTGAGCGAATTTTAGAGCATTATGGTTGGCCCCGCATAGGCGGGGACCAATCTCCCGACATTGCGCGATCACCGAATGTCAGGAGCTGGATTCCCGCTTTTGGGGGAATGACCGGAAGGGTTTGAGGAAAGGTACAAGATATGTTCGACCTTACAGGCATGACTGCGCTGGTGACGGGCGCTTCGGGTGGGATCGGGTCTTCGATCGCCAAGGCGCTGGCGGCGCAGGGCGCGACGCTGGCGCTTTCGGGGAGCAATGAGGACAAGCTGAAGGCGTTCGCGGCGGAACTTGGCGGCGATCATAAGACGCTGGTTTGCAACCTGTCCGATCCCGCTTCCGTCGATGCGCTGGTCCCGCAGGCTGTGGAAGCGCTGGGGGGCAAGGTGGACATCCTTGTCAACAATGCCGGGATCACGCGCGATAACCTGATCCTGCGCATGAAGGATGAGGAATGGAGCCAGGTGATCCAGGTCAATCTGGAAGCGGCCTTCCGCCTCGTCCGTGCCGCCGCGAAGCCGATGATGAAGGCGCGTTTCGGCCGCATCATCTCGATCACGTCGGTTGTCGGTGTCACCGGCAATCCGGGACAAGCCAATTATTGCGCGTCGAAGGCCGGGATCATCGGCATGTCGAAGTCGCTTGGCCAGGAACTCGCCAGCCGCGGCATCACCGTTAATTGCGTCGCGCCAGGCTTCATCCGCTCGGCCATGACGGACGCGCTCAATGATGCGCAGAAGGGGTCGATCCTCGCGAAGATTCCGGCGGGCGACCTGGGCAATGGCGATGACATCGGCGCCGCCGTCGTCTATCTCGCCAGCAAGGAAGCGGGCTACGTCACCGGCCAGACCCTGCACGTGAACGGCGGCATGGCGATGATCTGAGCATCGACTTGCCGATATTATCACCGTCAACCGTATCGAACCGATGTTAGGGGCTTGGCGCTCTTGCCTCTTGCCTCTATTCGGGCTTGGCACTAGGGCATGCCTTAACGGTTGTTCATAACTACCAACGATACCCAGTAAGAAGGACTTCTCATGAGTGAGACCGCGGATCGCGTAAAGAAAATCGTCGTAGAGCATCTGGGCGTGGAAGCCGAAAAGGTGACCGAAGACGCAAGCTTCATCGACGATCTGGGCGCGGACAGCCTGGACATCGTTGAACTCGTCATGGCGTTCGAAGAAGAATTCGGCGTCGAAATCCCTGACGACGCTGCCGAGAAGATCGCGACCGTCAAGGATGCGATCGACTATATCGACAGCAAGGCCTGAGGGTTTCGCGGCCCGCCCCGAATGATGGCGGGCTGCAATTTGCACTAGGACAAGGCTCCTCCTGTTCGGCATCTGCCGCGCTTGGGGAGCCTTTTCGTGTCTGGCGCGCCGTTCACAAGTCGCCGCAGAGTGACTAGATGGGGCGGCGCGAGCCAAAGTTTTTATTCGGAGCAAGCATATGCGTCGTGTCGTCGTAACCGGCCTTGGCATGGTTAGCCCCCTGGGCGGGGATGTGGAAACGTCGTGGAAGAACATCATCGCGTCCAAATCCGGCGCGGCGACGATCACGCGGTTCGATGCCACCGATTACAAATGTCGCATCGCTTGCGAAGTGAAGCCGGCGGATCATGAATATGGCTATGACGCCGGGCTGGACGTCGATCACAAGATCCAGCGCCAGGTCGATCCCTTCATCGTCTATGGTATCTCCGCTGCCAGCCAGGCGCTGCGCGACGCGGGCCTCGACAATATGTCGGAGGAAGAGCGTATGCGCGCCGGTTGCTCGATCGGCTCGGGCATCGGCGGCCTGCCGGGCATCGAGAGCGAATCGCTGGTACTGGCGAACAAGGGGCCGGGCCGCGTGTCGCCCCACTTCGTGCATGGTCGCCTTATCAACCTGATTTCCGGTCAGGTTTCGATCAAATACGGCCTTATGGGTCCGAACCATGCGGTCGTGACCGCCTGCTCGACCGGTGCGCATTCGATCGGCGACGCTGCGCGCATGATCGCGATGGACGACGCAGACGTCATGCTGGCAGGCGGCGCGGAAAGCGCGATCTGTCCGATCGGCATCGCTGGCTTTGCACAGGCCCGCGCGCTTTCGACAGCCTTCAACGACGCGCCGGAAAAGGCGAGCCGCCCTTATGACGTCAACCGCGACGGCTTCGTCATGGGCGAGGGCGCGGGCGTGGTCGTGCTCGAAGAATATGAGCATGCCAAGGCGCGCGGTGCGAAAATCTATGCCGAAGTCATCGGCTACGGCCTGTCCGGTGACGCCTATCATGTCACGGCCCCGCACCCGGAAGGCAGCGGCGGCTTCCGCTCGATGCAGATGGCGCTCAAGAAATCGGGCCTCAGCCTCGAAGACATCGATTATGTGAACGCGCATGGTACGTCGACGCCGCTGGGCGACGAACTGGAACTGGGCGCGGTCAAGCGACTGTTTGGCGACAATCTGTCCACCATGTCGATGTCGTCCACCAAGTCGGCGATCGGCCACCTGCTGGGCGGCGCAGGCGCAGTCGAGAGCATCTTCTGCATCCTCGCCATGCGCGACCAGATCGTGCCGCCTACGCTGAACCTCGACGAGCCGAGCGAAAGCTGTAAGGGCGTGGACCTTGTCCCGCACGTCGCCAAGGAGCGCAAGGTGCGAGCGGTGTTGAACAATTCGTTCGGCTTTGGCGGCACCAACGCATCGCTGATCATGAAGGCGATCTGATCGATGCGCCGCGCCATCTGGAAAGCGTTCTGATCCGATGGCGAGGCGTCCTAAATCCAGTCCCGTGCGCAAGGTCGGCTGCGTCATCCTGCTCCTCGGCCTCGCTGCGGCGGCGTTCATCGGCTTCCGCTTCGTCTGGGGCTGGAGCGAGGATGGTCCGGCGCAGAAGCAGGTCAGCATCGTCGTGCCGGAGGGGGCGACCCTGTCCGATGCGGCGGTGGCATTGAAGCGCGCCGGCGCGGTGCGATCTGCCGACGCATTCCTGACGCGGGCGAAGGTCTTCGGCGGCAGTGCGCCGATCAAGGCGGGCGAGTTCGTCATTCCCGCGCGGGCGAGCAACAAGACGATCCTTGCGATCCTGCAAGGCGGCAAGACGCTCGCACGGCTCGTCACCATCCCCGAAGGCATGCCCTCGATCCTCGTTTACGAACGGTTGATGGCGAACGAGGAGCTGACTGGCGAGATCGCCGTGCCGGAAGAAGGCAGCGTCCTGCCGGACAGCTATGCTTTCGAGAAGGGTGAGCCGCGCGCCGCCGTGCTGAAGCGGATGCAGAGTGCGATGACGAAGCTGATGAAACAGCTGTGGGCGGAGCGCGATCCGGCTATCGTCGTCAAGACGCCGCGCGAGGCGATCATCCTTGCCAGCATCGTGGAGAAGGAAACCGGCGTTCCGACCGAGCGACCCACGGTTGCCGGCGTCTATGCCAACCGGCTGCGCGCCAACATGATGCTACAGGCCGACCCGACGATCATCTACCCTATCACAAAGGGCAAGCCGCTGGGCCGCCGGATCAAGAAGTCCGAGATCGCGGCGGTCAACGACTATAACACCTATGCGATGGTCGGTCTTCCCAAGGGACCGATCGCTAATCCGGGGCGGCTATCTCTGGTCGCCGTGCTGCATCCGGCTCCCACCAAGGCGCTCTATTTCGTCGCGGATGGTAAGGGCGGGCATATCTTTGCCGACACGCTCCAGCAGCATAACGAGAATGTGCGCAAGTGGTTCGAAATCCGACGGGCGCGGGGCGAACTTTAGGGCGTCAGCGCAGTAGCCCCTGAGCGGCGAGTGTTCGGCTGTAGAAAAGCTGGAACAGGGCGACGAGAATGATGACGGCGGGAAAGCCCGCTGCCGCGACAAGGCCCTTCTCCGCGATCAAGGATGTTGCGCCCAACGTGTAGCCGAACTGGATCAACACGGCGATAAGCGAAATGGCGTAGAGCGGCACGGCAGACTTGCGCCGGGCAAGCAGGGAGACCGATCCTGCAAAGCCGGTGCCAACGGCAAAGGCATAGACGACCCACAGCCATGTCGGCATCGTGGCGAACGCCTTGGCGGCGGCGGGGTCGCTTTTGGCGAGTTCGGCTGGGTCGAGTGTGTATTGCATCACCAGCGCCGCGATGCCCATCAGGCCCCAGAGCAGCAGTATGATACCGACGATGCGGATCGTGCGTGGCGAATTCATGACCTTGTCTCCCCCCAATCGGCGGCCCATCACTTGCCGCGCCCTGCAGCGATCATACATCAGCGCGGCAAGTGATGGGCCGCCGATTGGGGGGAGACAAGGTCATGAATTCGCCACGCACGATCCGCATCGTCGGTATCATACTGCTGCTCT
Source organism: uncultured Sphingobium sp. (assembly GCA_913773715.1). The sequence goes on along the minus strand of CAJYHD010000408.1, from coordinate 25 downwards.
GGGGCCTGATGGGCATCGCGGCGCT
>CAJYHD010000407.1 GCA_913773715.1 uncultured Sphingobium sp. | reverse complement strand
CCGTGACCGAAAGCGGTCGCGATCGAACTGCCGGCCGCCACGATCAACACGCCACCCGCTGCACCGAGCGGCCCAAGCCGGACAACGGCCAGCAGGACGGCCAGCATCGGCAGGAACAACAGCGGATAGCTCGATTGCCAGAAGCACAAGGCCGTGACCACCGTGACGAACCCGAACATCGAGACGGTCTGCGAAGCCGTCGAGACGCTTCGGCGCCATCCGTCATGACGAACAGACCTTGCGACGATCAGGATCAACGGCGCCACGATGAGGATACCGAGAAGATCGGTCACGAACCACGACAGCCAAAAATGCGTCGTCAATGATGGTCCCGTCACCGTGGCGATTGTCGCACTGAGCGCCGTCGCCATCGTGGCTGCTTTCGTGAAGCAGATGAGGCCATCTGGCTCGGTAAAGGAGATGCGGCATGTCGCGCGCGATCGCAGCAACCATGCGGCAAGCACGGCTTCGCTGATGTTGGCGGTCGTGAACAGCAGCGCCAGGATCGGCGCGTTACCTGCCGCCAGATTGGCGGCCATGCTGGCGACGGCCGCTGCACCGATATGCCATCGCAGACGCGACCGGGCCGCCATCAGCAGCACAGCGAGCATGATCCCGCTGGCAGGCCATAGGGCAGCGATGCCGTCACCGCTCCGGGTCAGGTACAACGATCCGAACGCCGCGCCGAAATAGGCAAGCCCGGTCAGGACCGGCGCAAGGGCGAAGCGGATCGAACTACCAAAGTGTCGGGGCGTCCTGGTCATCCACGGAAAGTGCTCTCAACCGGTAAACGGCGTGTTAATGCCGTGAACCAAAACGATCCTAATTCCGGTAAAAACAACCTTTTCGCGCTATGAGTGCATAGCCTCTCTGACAGCGCCTGACGCCGCGGTCCTATCTATCGCCTGTCCGTAAGCGTGCATCATCATGGACAGCGTGTACGGCTTCGTCAGGACGGGGCGATCACGGAACCGTGCGTCGATCATTGCCGTATCGCCATAGCCGGTCGCGGAGACGAAGGGGACGCCGCGCCTGCTCAACTCCTCGGCCACGCGTATGCTTTGCTCGCGGCCGAGATTGTAATCCAGCACGGCGAAGTCGATCCGATGCCGTTCGATCAGGAGCAGGGCTGATGCCACGCTGGAGGCGACATGCACCTCATCGGCTCCGAGCGATCCCAGAGTCTGTTCGACTTCCATCGCAATCAGCAGATTGTCTTCGACCAACAGGACGCTGCCATCGATCCTCTCGGCACCGGCGGCCTCCACGGCATCTATACGGGCGTGGGTATCCGCTTCGGGCACGCAATCGGCGAGATAGGTCGAGGGGATGACGAAGCGCGCGCGAAGACCGCTGGCGGCGAAGTCGAGCGTGGCATCACCTCCCAGCTCATGCGGTATCGCCCGCTCGATGATGGTCGAGCCAAAGCCGCGCCTGGTGGGCGCCTTGACCGGCGAACCGCCATGCTCGACCCAATCCATGACCAAGCCAAGATCGGGGTCGCACGCCAAAGCGATGTCCACGCCGCCATGGGAATCGCGGAAAGCACCGTATTTCGCCGAGTTGGTGATGAGTTCGTGAACGACAAGCGCCAGCGTCGCGAAGGCATCGGGCTGGATCGCCGCTTCATCGCCGCTGATCCTGATGCGATCGGCCTTATCGGCAAGATAGGCCCCGGCTTCCACTCGGATCAGGTTGCGGACCGAGCGTGGCCCCCAACCGCTGCTGGTAATCTGATCATGCGCACGCGCAAGGGCGTGGACACGCTCGCTGACTTGCCGCGAGAAATCAGTGACGCTCTGTGCATCGTCGGAGCACTGCCGCACGAGGCCGACGATCAGGTTCAAGATGTTGCGGACGCGATGATTGAGTTCCGCGATCAGCAGGTCCTGTTGATCGTTCGCGACCTTTCGCTGCTTTTCGGCATCGTCGGTGACCTGGAGCATCAGCTCCAGGAACGAGATGCGCAGTGCCTCGGCGATATTGAGGTCGGCTTGCGTCCAGGGGGCGGATTGGTGGCGGACGGTTTCACGCCAGGCCTCAAAGCTCTTGCGGGGGCTGAAGCGGATGCCGTCTGCGGTGTGATGCGCGACCTTGACCGGCTCGCCTGCCCAAACGACCTGACGCGGCAGCTCGCGACGGAAAAACAGGATATAGTCACGCGGACGCCGCGACACCGGCACGGCAAGAACGCCCGACGCCTTGTCGGCGTATCGCTCCGCCTCGGGATAGACGACCGGGAGTTGCTGCGTCGCGTAGACGCGGCTCGACACAGCGCGATTGAGGAACCGGATCAGGTCGCCGATCTGCGCGCTGTCGGGTGTCACCCCCATCGTCTGGAGGTTGCCGTCGATCCAGGTAGCAAGGCCATCAGCCGCGAGCATATCCTGTGCCTCAGCGAGTTGCGGCAGGATGTCATTCACGACCCGCGTCTCACCGGAGAATTGCGACAGCAGGCGGTTGTGCAGGCCGCGCGCGCGGTCCTGCCGCGCCAGTTCTTCGGCCCGTGCGATGGACTCCAGGATCGAGGACGCCATCTGGCCGAAGAAGCTGAGCGACTCCCGCTGTGCCATCGACAGGCGTCGCGGGTGCTGATGATGCGCGGCGATCAGTCCCCAGAGCTCGCCCCCGACGACGATCGAGATCGACATGGAGGCGGCGACGCCCATGTTGCGCAGATATTCGATATGGACCGGCGAGACGGCGCGCAGGTCGGCCATCGACAGATCAAGCGGCCTGCCCATCGGATCGATCCGGGCACCAGATCGACGGTCTGTGCTTCGACATCCGCAATGAGCCGGATCGGATTGCGTAGGTAAAGCGCACGCGCCTGCGGCGGAATGTCGCTGGCTGGATAGCGCAGCCCCTTGAAGCTGGGCAGTGCCGACGCCTTGCTCTCCGCGATCACCTCGCCGCTTCCATCGTGGTGGAAGCGATACACCATGATCCGGTCGAATTGCGTCAGCGCCCGGACATGACGGACGATCATGCCCGCCAGCCCTTCGACCGTCGTCTCGTGGCGCAGTTGCGCCAGAAGGGTCGGCACCGCCGTGGCGGTCCGGTTCGGTTCCTCCGTTGCCGGCTCCCCCTCGATGACGATCGTCTCGCCCGAGCGGTGGACCGCCAGATCGAGCCGGCGGTCACAGCCGGTTGCCTGATGATCGTAGAGCCGCCCCACGACAGGGCGTTCACCCATGAGCTGCAATTCGCCGCGCAGGTCGTGGATGAGACGGGGGCCGAACAGATCGGTCAGGGGGGCGCCCAGCGCCTGCTCGGGCTGAACACCGAACCATGAGCGAAGGTTCGCCGACACGCGCCTGACGATCCAGTCCGGCGAGCATTCGATCAGGAAGCCGTGAGGCTGCACCTGTCCGAGAAACTCGATTGCCTCTCGGGCGCAGGCTTGCATGTCGGCCTGTTCGACGGTCGGATCAGCGTGGTTCATACCAACACACATTGAGGCAATATGATCCAATATTGCAGTTTAAATCACAAAACAACGCAAAATGCTTCACAACATGGAAAGGATCGTAACGCGGTGAGCCATCGCCTGCCTTTTGGCGTGCGCCATGTGCTCCTTTTTGGTAGATCGGACGCATGGCCAAAGACGAAATCAGCGCAGATTGGTTGAGACGTTTCGTTTCTGAAACATCTTCAGCGACTTGGGCCGTGGATGCCGATGGCTATGTGATGGACGTTCCGGAATGGGTGGCGTTGACCGGACAGAATGCAGCCGAGGTCGCCGGCGACGGATGGATGGCCGCATTGCACCCGGACGACATCCATCGGGTCCGCGCGGCCTGGGAAACCGCCGTCACCCACCAGTTGCACTATAACACCGATTATCGGCTCCGGTGTGCGGACGGCATCTATCGGTGGTTCAATGCGCGTGGTGTGCCGATGCTCGACACCAACGGCGGGGTCTTGAAGTGGTTCGGGGTCGTCCTGCCGATCGCAGGCTCTGCTCGCCTTTCGCGCAACGAGCCGACGATAAATCCACTCCGCGCCGATCAATTCGAGGACATTACGGCAGGCGCGCTGCGCGCCGCGCGTGCGCTGCTCAACTGGCCGGCCGAGAAGCTTGCCGAGGAAGCAGGCGTGTCACGCTCAACGATACGCCGGCTTGAGGATGGCGAGGCCACCACCACGCCGCGCCGTGGCAGCGTCGAGAAAATCCTGTCCGTTCTGGCGCGGCAGAACATTCGATGCCTCGGCCACAACGGCGTCATCGAAGGCGTGGTGTGCCAGCAGCCGCGAGAGAGCAATGCGGCGCACGTCAGACCCGTCACGCATTCGACCCATTAGTTCTGCCGTGCAGTGCCATTTGCAACTGACTGGCACCAAGAGTCATCGTTAAGCGACCTTCTCGAAATACCATCCCATGCGAGACGGGATCGCTATGCGTTGGGGTCATTCCGCCCCCAACCGGACCCGGCCACCAGCGGCGCATTTTTCAACAGCCCCGATCGTTTTTGGGACGGCTTCGACCGTCCCACCCGCCGTTCGTTCTTGGGGGAGCCGTGCGGGCCGCTTTCACGATCATCAAATCTGCCTGTTTCACCGATGATTATGATGTGGGGTTTTAACACTTGC
>CAJYHD010000406.1 GCA_913773715.1 uncultured Sphingobium sp. | reverse complement strand
ATCGCGAATTCATGTCCGCGCGCGGTCCCGTCTCATCCGATGCGGCGGGCGAACCCAGGCAGGCGCGCGCCTGGCTCGACCGGTTGGGCGTCCCCGCCTGATCGCAACGGAGGCGCGAGGGGTCGACACGCCTATCGCCTCTGGCCTATGGCGCGCCTTTCCATGTCTTGAGGCGAAGGTCCGCACCCTGTGAAGCACGCTCTTTCCGTCACCCGCGAACAGGATTTCGCCGCCTGGTACCAGGCCGTCATTTCCGAAGCCGACATGGCCGAGGAAAGCGGCGTGCGCGGCTGCATGGTCATCCGCCCATGGGGCTATGGCATCTGGGAACGCATGCAGAAGCTGCTGGACGAGCAGATCAAGGCGACCGGCCACGATAATTGCTATTTCCCGCTCTTCATTCCGCTCTCCTATTTCGAGAAGGAGGCCGAGCATGTCGACGGCTTTGCCAAGGAAATGGCGGTCGTCACCCATCATCGCCTGATCCAGAAGGACGGCAAGCTCGTCCCCGATCCCGAGGCGAAGCTGGAAGAGCCGCTGGTCGTACGCCCGACATCCGAAACGGTGATCGGCGCTGCGTTCAGTCGCTGGGTGCAAAGCTGGCGCGACCTGCCGGTGCTGATCAACCAGTGGGCCAACGTCGTGCGTTGGGAAATGCGCACCCGCATGTTCCTGCGTACCGCCGAGTTTCTTTGGCAGGAGGGACACACCGCCCATGCCACGGTCGAGGAAGCGCTCGATGAAACGCTCAAGATGCTGGAAGTCTATCGCGCCTTTGCCGAAGATTGCGTCGCTCTGCCCGTGATCGCGGGCGAAAAGCCTGAGAATGAGCGCTTTCCCGGCGCGGTTTCGACCTATTCGATCGAGGCGATGATGCAGGACGGCAAGGCGCTTCAGGCCGGGACCTCGCATTTCCTGGGTACGACCTTCAGCCAGGCGCAGAACATCAAGTTTCAGAATGCCGAGGGTAGCCAAGAACTGGCACAGACCACTAGCTGGGGTGTGTCCACGCGCATGATCGGTGGCCTGATCATGGTCCATGGCGACGATGATGGGCTGCGCGTCCCGCCGCGCGTTGCGCACTATCAGATCGTCGTCGTGCCGATGTTGCGCGACACCGACGAAGACGCCGCTATTGTCGATTATTGTACCGATCTGGTTGGCAAACTGAACGCCCTCGATGCTTTCCGTGAACCGGTGCGCGCATTGCTCGATCGCCGTCCCGCAAAGGCTGCGACCAAGCGCTGGGGCTGGGTCAAGAAGGGCGCGCCGATCGTCATCGAAGTCGGCGGGCGCGACGTCGCGGGCGACAACGTCTCCGTCATTCGCCGCGACCGCCTCTATCGAGAGGATGGCAAGCTCGACAGCCAGATCGTCGCAAAGGACGCGTTCGTGGGCGATGCCGTGAACCTGCTTGGCGAAATCCAGTCCAGCCTTTTTGCTGAGGCCAAGGCACGCCTCGACGGCAATATCGACCGCTTGATCACCGATCTCGACGCGCTCAAAGCCTATTTCAACGCCAGCACCAAGCCTGGCTGGGCGCTTGTCCAATGGTCGAAGCCGACCGGCGCGGGCCTCGACAAGATCGTGCAGTGGTTGAAGGGCGAAAAGCTGACCCTGCGCAACGTCCCCAGCGACGCGGCGCCTGCGGACGGCGCCTGCATCTTCACCGGCGACAAGGCCGTTGAGCGCGTGCTCGTCGGGCGAAGCTACTAACCACCTGACTAAAGACCCGTTCGCCCTGAGCCTGTCCAACGGCCTCACTTCATCAAAGAAAGAGGCTTCAACAGGCTCAGCCCGAACAGGCCGAGTTTTGACGCGTTACAACACGTACTTGCTCAAGTCCGTATCCCGCGCCACCGCCGCCAGTTGCTTATCGACATAGGCGGCGTCGATCACCAGCGTCTCGCCCCGGCGATCTTCCGCGTCGAAGCTGACATCTTCCAGCAGCTTTTCCATCACGGTCTGAAGCCGCCGCGCGCCGATATTCTCGACCTCGCTGTTCACTTCCGCCGCTATGCGGGCGACGGCGCGGATGCCGTCGGGCGTCAAGTCGATTATGACCTCTTCGGTCGCCAGCAGCGCGCGATATTGCGCAACAAGGCTTGCCTTGGTGTCGGACAGGATCGCGACGAAATCCTCCTCGGTCAGCGCCTTCAATTCGACCCTGATCGGCAGGCGGCCCTGCAATTCCGGCAGCAGGTCGCTGGGCTTCGCGACATGAAACGCACCTGATGCGATGAACAGGATATGATCGGTCTTGAGCGGGCCATATTTCGTCGCGACCGTCGTTCCTTCAATCAGCGGCAACAGGTCGCGCTGCACGCCTTCGCGGATCACCGACCCGCCGCGCACATCACTGACCGCGATCTTGTCGATCTCGTCAAGAAACACGATGCCGTTCTGTTCGGCGCTGGAAATCGCGACACGCGCAACGTCATCCTGGTCGAGCCTCTTGTCCTGCTCCTCTTCGACCAGCTTGTCCCAGGCTTCGGCGACGCGCATCTTGCGCCGCTACTTCTGTTGCTGGCCAAACGCCTTGGACATCATGTCGCTCAGGTTGATCATGCCGACCTGACCGCCCATGCCGGGGATCTCCATCGGCATGGAGGGGCTGTCGGCGACCTCCACTTCGACTTCGACATCGTTCATCTGGTCGTTTTCCACGCGCTG
>CAJYHD010000405.1 GCA_913773715.1 uncultured Sphingobium sp. | reverse complement strand
CGAGCAGGGCGGCGAGGCAGAGGCGATTGGGCATCGAGCTACTCCAACGGGGCTATATGGGCTAAACGGCGCGGATGACATTATTCCCTCTAACGCGCAAAGCCATCATCTTGCTGCATCAGGCATGAACGGGCCGAAAAGAGCGGTGCGCGGCCTTGACTTTACGCCATCTGGTCCATAGGGGCTGCGCTTCGCGTTTTTCAACAAACAGACTCAATTCAAAGGCCGACTTCCATGAAGATCCGCAACTCGCTCAAGTCGCTCAAGGGCCGCCACCGGGACAACCGCGTGATCCGTCGTCGTGGCCGCACTTATGTGATCAACAAGACCAACCGTCGCTTCAAAGCTCGCCAGGGCTAAGCTGCGGGAGGGAAGGCGCACCGCTGCTTCATGTGGTGGTGCGGTGCTTCCCTCTGCTGAAATCGATGGATTTCGTTCGGGCGCCTGATCGGTAACGATCGGGCGCTCGACGCATGTCTGCCGTGTTTGGATTTACTGCCGCTGCGGCTTTTCGTTCACTTCGAGCTTGTCGAGAAGGCAATGCGCGACTTCTCGACCAGCTCGAATTGAATGGATGTAGTGATAGACGTCGAAAAACGGCTTGTGCCTGATGGACAAACCGAACTAATTATTCCGCTGCGGCACCGTGAATGTACCCGACACGCGTCCGCTCGGGCTGGTCGACGATCCCGGCAGACCGCCACCGGCCGAGTGACCATCGACTGTCGATCGACCGCTGTTGAGGTCCATCACCAGACGTCCGCCCGTCAGCCGGTTCGCACCCTGCGTCAGCGACACGTTGCCCAGCATCGTGATGAGTTTGGCGTTGAGATCGTAGATGGCGACATTGCCGCGCGCCGTCTGATCCTGCTTCTTCACCACGACATTGCCTGAAGCATCGATGCGGTCGATGTTGACGCCATCGGTGCCGGTCGCCGTATCCGCGCCCGGTTGCTTGCGATAGGCGATCGTCATGCGAGCGGCATCCAGCGTCATGCCCGCTTGCGTCACATGCACGTCGCCCGATACGACGACGCGATCAGCGCGGTCCTGTACCTCGATGCGGTCGGCGGTCATGTTGACCGGCGCATTGCTGTCATGGTTGCGGAACACCTGAGCGCCCGCTCCAGCCATCATGAGGCCGGCGGTCGCCACAAAGGCGGTCGAGAGAAGGAGGATGGAGCGCGTCATCAGTTCCGCCCTTTGAGGCCATTTTGTTCGATGCGCAAGTTCGCCCGGCCGTTGAGAGTCACGGTTTGCGCTTCCATGTCGGCTTCGAGATGATCGGCGTTGAACGTCCCGATCGGGATGCGCCCATCGACGCGACCCGCGCTTTGCAGCCTGCGTGTCTTCATGTCGACGCCGACATCGCGGGTGACAAGGCGATATCCGCCCGCCGCCTCGAACTGTACCGGGCCGATGATGGCGACACGCTCGGTCTGCATGTCGTAGCGACCCCGCTGAGCGTTCAGCACGGCGGGACCGTCGGTCAGCAGGATGCGCGCCTGCATGGAGTTCAGGTCGACCACGGGTTCGCGCGACGTCTTCTGAACGGCCGAGCCGGCGCGCAGCGAGAAGGGCTGGCCCTTGCTGTCCTGCCCACGATAGAGTGCTTCGGTCACGCGCATGCGTTCCTTGGCGACGGCGACCTTGTTCTTGTCGAGAACGAAGCTGACCTTGTCCCCGCCGGTAAAGGGCGCGGTCGCGAGCAGAGCAGCCAGCACGCCGACCGATACGGGCAGCCAGTTCTTGAGTAGCTTTACCAGCCGGTCATGGCTGCCGCCCGGCCGCGCACGATGGCGGCGCATATTGCGTTGCTGGTCGGCCTGAACGGACATAGTGCGCGCGAATCGATTCCCTGTTGGCGTGACGTATACAGAACGCTTACATATGGGCGAAGATGTCGGTTTCTGGCCAGCCCGCCAGGTCGAGCATCGCCCGGTGCGGCAGAAAATCGAAACAGGCCTGCGCAAGTTCCATCCGCCCTTCGCGGATAAGCCGCTTGTCGAGTTCGGCCTTGAGCTGGTGCAGATAGCGCACGTCGGACGCCGCATAATCCTTCTGCGCTTCGGACAGGACGGGACCGCCCCAGTCGCTCGACTGCTGCTGCTTGCTGATGTCCTGGCCGAGCAATTCGCGCACCAGTTCTTTCAGCCCATGGCGGTCGGTATAGGTGCGGATCAGCCGGGAAGCGATCTTGGTGCAATAAGCGGGGCCTGCATCGACACCCAGATAATGTTTGATCGCAGCGATGTCGAAACGCCCGAAATGGTATAGTTTCAGCCGATCGGGATCGCCCAGCACGGCCTTCAGATTCGGCGCGGCGTAGTCGCTGCCGGGGTTGAAGCGCACCAGATGCTCGTCGCCCTTGCCGTCGCTGATCTGGACGACGCAAAGGCGATCGCGCGGGGTGATCAGGCCCATGGTTTCGGTGTCGACGGCGACGGGGCCGGGTGCCATCACGCCTGCGGGCAGGTCTTCTTCATGAAAATATACGGTCATGCTTCCCCTCTATGGCGAAAGCCGCCCCGCTGCAATCACGCCCATTGTAGGTGGGCGCAAAAGTAAAGTTAGCGCGATCACCTGAAATGCCTTGCGAAATCATTCGCACTGGCCGGAAAAGTTGATATAGTGATTCCCAAACCGCGCCTTTGCGGTGGATCAGGCATGTCATTCGCCCGACATGGCGTCCGGTTGAGGTTGGGGCGAAGCGAAAGTGACTAACAGGGCATGAGTTTTGACAGAGGACGCCGCGGCGGGCGCGGTAAGGACAAGCGCGACGGTTTCGGCGGCGACGATTTCGGTGGCGGTGGCTTCGGTGGTGATCGTGGCGGTTTCGGCGGCGGCTTCGGTGGCGATCGTGGTGGTTTCGGCGGCGGCGGTTTCGGCGGCGATCGCGGCGGCTTCGGCGGTGGTGATCGCGGCGGTTTCGGTGGTGGCGGCGGTGGTCGCGGA
>CAJYHD010000404.1 GCA_913773715.1 uncultured Sphingobium sp. | reverse complement strand
ACGACGCTCTTCCGATCTTTTGATTATGGGCGGTCAGCGCCGCGCGGTCCCGATAGGACCAATCAAAGACGTTTTGATGACGTCGATCGGGTTCGGCGACGGGGAAGGGCGCCCCAACGACAATCGGGAGCGCGCGTCTGCGCACTCCCGATCCGTTGTGCCTCGCAGGCGGATTTTAGAAGTTGAAGCTCGCGCCCGCGCTGAAATTACGGCCGACGAGCCCGGCGTAATGCCAGCTGCTCAGGTAGTTCGGATTGCTGGTATAGGCCGCCGATGCGAGCGGTGCGCGCGCATTGGTCAGGTTCTGGACATTGAAGAAGAACCGGAACTGATCGTTCACGCGGAACGCGGCGTTCAGGTCGGTATAGATGAACGGCCGGATGTAGCAGAACGGGTTGGGATCGGTGCCCGCCACGATCGGCGCCAGCGTATTCTGGCACCCCAGGTCGATCACGCCGTTCACCGGCTTGATGCGGTCCGCCGCGACCTGCTTGATCCGCCCGACGTAATAGGTCGTCGCGGTCAGCGAGAAGTTGCCCGCCTCCAGTGCGTTCTGCCAGTTGCCGCGGATGCGCGGCGTGCCGCCACCCGACGACAGTTCGTACGGCCCCAGCGTCCCGGCATATTTCTGCACCACGCCCTCCGGCGTCACCAGATCGAGACGCAGGACGCGCGTCACGTCCACGCGACTGATGAGGCGGATGCCGCTGGACAGCTCGACATTGGCGGTCGCCTGCATGTCGATGCCCGAACTGACCTGATAATTGGCGTTTACATAGGGGACGTTGAACACCAGCAGTCGCGGCAGCGCATTGGGGTTGGCGGGGTCGGGCGCGTCGACGACGTTGCACGAATAGCCCGGCCCGACCGCCGCCAGCGCGGCGCATCCGGCGGTCTGGTTCGTCGCACGATAATATGCGTCGATCGCCTCCGCGCGCAGCGGCCCGCTGACGATCAGCGCCGACTTCTTGATGTTGTAATAGTCGACCGTCATGTGGAACCAGCGCACCGGCTTTACGATCGCACCGGCGGTGAAGCTGCGCGACACCTCCGGCCGGATGTCGGGATTGCCCCGCGCGCCGCTGCCGATGTTGTAGGTGCTGACATAGGCCGCATTGCCGGGATGCGCGGCGATGAAGCTGGCGGGCGGGGTGAACGACGAGAAGCCCGAATAGCTGCTGGCCGCATTATATTCGGCGAAGGTCGGTGCGCGGAAGCCCTGCGAATAGGTGCCGCGCAGCGACAGCGCCGGCATCGGCGTATATTTGAACCCGACCTTCGGCGAGAAGTGGCTGTAGCCCTGCGAATAATGATCGTACCGGCCGGAGACGTTGAGGTCCATCTGCTCCGTGAATGGCGCGTCGATCTCGAAGAAGCCCGCTGTCACGGTCTGGCGACCCTGCGCCGACGAGGTGTTCAGCGCGTAATAGGCGAGGTCCGCATTCTGGTTGCGGTTCATCAGCGTTTCGCGCCGGATCTGGAAACCGCCGCCGATGTTCAGGTCGCCGCCCGGCAGCTCCATCAACGACTTCAGCAGCGAGTCGCCGATCGTCGCGACCGTCGAATAGGACAGGGTCGTGCGGTCGGGCGAGATCTGGTTGCGCACCGCCGCCGTATTCTGCGACGGGTCGACGAAATTGTAGCTGCCGGTGTTGATCGCGCCCAGCAGGCCCTGGATGTTCAGGAACCCGCGCTGCGTGACGCTCAGATTGTCGCGCGCATAGACGCCGTTCAGGCGGAACTTGAAGCCGTTGCCCAGATCCCCCGAGATGCCCGCCGTCGTACGGAACACGTCGACATAGCGGAAGCTGTTCGCGGGGATGTCGCCGAACAGGTAATAGATGCGCGCCGCGCCCTGGCTCGGGGTGTTGGCATTGGCCGCCGCATAGGGATTGTTCGGGTTCAGGCGACGATCCGCCGCCGTCGCGCAATTCACGCCGGTCGAACAGACATAGACCGGCAGGACGATGCCCGGGCTGCTCGACGCCAGCGCCGCCGAGCCGCCAAACGGCTGCGTCTGGCGGATGCTGGACGGCGCGCCGCTGATGCTGACCTCCGAATGCGAATAGCTGCCGCTGGCGAACGCCTCGAAATTGTCGCTCAGGCGGACGTTCAGGCGCCCGGTCGTCGAATAACGCTGCTGCTTGGGCTGGATGATGAAATATTCGTTGGGGATGTTGTGCGCGCAGCCGGTGCCGCGCTCCGACCCCGTCGTCAGCGTGAAGGTGCCATACGGGCAGGAATTGGGGTTCAGCAGCTGATACTGGTTGGTCAGCGGTGCGCCGACCTGCCCGGCGAGCGGGTTGTTCAGGCCGCTCTGCGTCACGCGCGTGACGACCGCCTGCGGGTTCGGCGTGGTCAGCGAATCGTCGTTGCGGTTGCGGTCGCGCAGCCCGCTGGGGCTCAGGTCGAGCGTGTTGAACGGGTAACCGCGCGAATTATTGGTGATATACCCGTCATAGGTATATTCGCCGTTCAGGTAGAAGTTGAAGCCCTGCTCGCGATAGTCGCCGAACCCGGCGGTCAGCGTGGCGCGATAGCGCGACCCGTCGCCCTGTTCGGTCGTGCCGCCCTCGACCGAGCCCTGCACGCCCTGGACGTTCTTCTTGCTGATGAGGTTGACGACGCCGCCGATCGCGTCCGCGCCATAGGTGGAGGACGCGCCGTCCTTCAGCACCTCGATCCGGTCGACGACGCTGAACGGGATCGAGTT
>CAJYHD010000403.1 GCA_913773715.1 uncultured Sphingobium sp. | reverse complement strand
ATATTGAGCGCCATGCTGCTGGGTCACGACCATAGCCATGATCATTCGGATCATGACCACAGCCATAGCGGGCATGGCGACAATAATCTGCGCGCCGCCTACATCCATGTCCTGACCGACGCACTGACATCGGTATTGGCGATCGGCGCGTTGCTTGCTGGACGCTATCTTAACTGGTGGTGGATGGACCCGGCGGTCGGCATTCTCGGCTCGATCGTCATCGCGCGCTGGGCGTGGGGACTGGTCAAAGATACGTCGGGCATCCTGCTCGACACTGCGGAACCGGCGCTGATGGCGCGCATCAAGGCGTTGGCCGAGGCGGAAGGCGTGACGATCCGCGACCTCCATGTCTGGCGCGTCGGTCCCGATGCGCATGCGGCGATCATAAGCATCGCGCAGGGCGCAGACACCGTCGCGATCCGGGCCAAGGTCCGCACGCTGCCACGGATGGTCCATGTGACAGTGGAGTGCGCGTAAAATAATTCTTCCCAAGCAGCCTTGGGAAGAATTGAGGTTTATTCCGCCCGTCTGATGCTGTTGCCGACCCCGGCACTGCGCGTCTTCGGCACGGCCTTACCCGGCGCGCGCCATGTCACCGCGTTGCTTGTTCCCGTGACGGTAATGGAGGATCGCTCCGCCATGTCAGCCATGACGACGTTGCCTGATCCTTCGACCTTGAGCGAGGAGCAGGCCCCTTCCACCGTGACATGATTGCTGGTGCCGGTGACTTCGGCAGCGCCACCGCCGCAGTCGATGGTGGATTCCTCACCCGATCCTTCCAACACCGCCTGCGCAAACAGAGGCGCGGGGGCAGTCGCCGCGAACAGGGCGATACCGGCCAAGGCTTTACGAGACAGCAATACTTGCATCAATTTCTGTTCCTTATCGAAAGCTCCAACTCAGCTTTTCTTCAGATCAAGCCCGGCAAGATTGAATTCGAACGGGAAAGTCTGATCCTTGCCGACGATCAGATTGACCTTGAGCGTCTTCGATTTGCGGATCGCTTCATAGGCCTTCTGCGAGGGCGGAATGGCGATGCCGTCGTCGTTGGTCGCCATGCGGCCCTTCCACTCATGCGTCTTGCCGTCGTCGGTGACGGCGGTGATGCGGCAGTCGGACAGGTCGCAGGTGAAGGGCGCGCCGACCAGCTTGACGGTCACGTCGGCATCGCCATCCTTCATCGGCTGGATCAGCAGCACGGAGAAGGTGTCGGGCGCGGTCATGGTGGCGACGCTGTTGGTGCTGCCGATATAGGCGACCTTGGCGCTGCCGCCCTCGCCACCTTCATATTTCCAGGTCTGGCCAATCTTGTCGCGCTGCGTCGGCTCCTTGGCGTCCTTGGAGCAGGCGGCGAGCGACAGGGCGATCGCTAGCGGGACGGATAGTTTCAGAATGGTGCGCATGGCTCCCCTTCTCCCTCTTGAAGTGATTACGGGAGGATAACGGCCCAGCGCCGAAAAGGGTTGCGCGGCAGGGTTAGGCTGAATCAGCCGAGGTAGCGTGCCGCCGTTTCGCGGATAAGGGCGATCATGTTGGGGATGCCCTGCGTGCGGTTGGAACTCAGCTGATTGCGCAGGTCGAACGGGGCAAGCGCCCCCTCTATGTCGGTCGCAGCGATATCGGCGGGACTGCGATCCTGCACGGTCAGCAGGACTAGCGCGATGATCCCCTTGGTGATCGCCGCGTTGCTGTCGGCGAGGAAATGGAGTCGCCCGTCATCCAGCACCGTGGGATAGACCCAAACCGCCGCCGAGCAGCCGCGCACCAGCGTCGCATCGGTCTTGAGCGCGTCGGGCATGGGTTCGAGCGCACGGCCCAGATCGATCAGCAGGCGGTATCGATCGTCCGCGTCGAGAAATTCATATTCATCCTGAAGATCGGCAATGTCGCGCTGCTGGGTCATGGCCGCTCATATAGGGGGAAAAGCGGGCAACGATACCCGCTTTTCCCGCGGGGTCAGAGATCGACACCCGCCGCGATGGCTTCCAGCTTGCGGATGCGTTCCTTGAGGTCGGCGACCTCGATCCGCGCGGCGGCGGACGGGGGCGCGCTCGCCTCTTCACCGCCGTGGCGACCGAGTTCCGCGCGCTTCAGGTCCAGCCAGCCGTTCCAGCCGCGAAGCCCGGCGACGGCGAGGATGGCGAGGCCAACGAGCGTCGTCGTCGCCAGCGTGAGATAAAGATAAGGGTCCTGCATATCAGCCTCCCTATGGCTAAGGCACCGCGTCAGTCGCGGTCCCGCAGTTTCTGAAATTCGCGCTCCAGCGATGTGGAGCTGTCCGTCGCCAGCCTTTCCAGCACGGCGACACGGTCCTTGAGCGCCTTCACTTCCGCGCGCAGCCGCTCCGCTTCGGGGTCGGGGCCACGATGGATATAGTCTTCGCCTTTGTCACGGCGGACGACGCCCATCTTGGCCTTCACGACCTGGACGATGCCGACGATCGCGATGATGCACACGACCATTTCGAACGGGTTCATATTCTGTTTCCTCCCTCAGTCAGCCCGGCGCGCGTCAGTTGAGCGGCGCGCTGCGCAGGCTGTCGATTTCCTGGGCCAGATCCTGGCCGCGATCGGTGGCGATCCGTTCAAGGACGCGCAGCCGCTGTTCCATCCGTTCCATCTGCGCCGCATATTGCGCGGCTTTTTCGGCGCCGAGTTCGGTCTGCGCCTCGATCTGCCGTTCCTTCATCTTGATCCACTTGCTGGCGACGCCACCCAGGATCGCAACGATCGGGATCATCATGCCGAAGACGGGTACTAAAATTCCGATGTCCATCTGTCTTCTCCTATGGTTCTGACGGTGGCAGCGGTCAGCGCAGCGCGTCGATTTCGCGGGCGGTGCGGGTGGCGGGATCGGTGGCGATCCGCTCCAGCACAGCGATCCGTTCCTCAAGGCGGCTGATGCGGCCCGTCAGCTTTTCGTTTTCGCTCGAGAGCAGGTCTATTTTTCGACCGGCGTCGGGATCACTTCGATGAACGGTGTTCCCATTGTCGTCGTTGAGGGGATAGCCGTGTCGCATCCGCAGCCAGCTGGAAAGGACGCTTCCCAATGAGCACATTGCGACGATTGCGATGATGACCAGACCTGTTCCCGAAATGCTCATGGCATGTTTCCCTTTCTAATGCCCTGAACCGCATATCACCGCAGGCTGTCGATCTCATCGGCAAGGCGGGTGTTGCGGCTGGTGTAATGGAGTTCGATGTCGGCCAGGCGGCGATCGATGTCGCGGAACTTGGACCGCACGTCGCGGGTGGAGCGCGTCGGATTGGCGCGCACGCCCTGCCAGAACTTCTCATCGTCCCGGTCGCTGTAGAGGCCTGCGGGTTTCGCGTCGGCGATGAAGCCGATCACAAAATAGGCGAGCAGCGTCCAGCCGATGATGAAGAAGGACAGGACCATGGCGACACGGACCCAGACAACTTCGATCCCGGTATAGTCGGCGATGCCGGAGCAGACACCCATGAACTTGCCGTTCTGCTTGTCGAGGTAGAATTTGGTGCGGCGGACGCTCATCTCAGTTCCTCCGGTCGAAATTATAGTCGTCCGTCTCTTGCGGACGTGAGGGGCGGA
>CAJYHD010000402.1 GCA_913773715.1 uncultured Sphingobium sp. | reverse complement strand
GAACAGGCGAACGCATCGATGGGATGATCGGCAACAATTTCTCCTCCTACATTCGCGATTACGACTTCAGCGTCGTACTGCCGCAGCATATGAAGGCGCACCCACATTCCGGGGTGCCGCAGGATTTTGGCGACCTGCACGGCAATCTTTTCAAGCATTTCCTGAACTCCAGCGCCTACCGCGAGAATTTCAGCAAGCCGCCCGTCATTTGCCTCAGCGTATCGAGCAGCAAGACCTATCACCGCAGCGCGAACGAGCACCCCGTGCTTGGCGTCGAATATCGCAATGACGCGTTTTCATCGACCGACGAATACTTCGCCAAGATGGGCATGAAGGTGCGCTACTTCATGCCGCCGAACAGCGTTGCCCCATACGCCTTCTATCATGTCGGCGATCTGCTTGCCGACTATACCAGCCTGGAACTGGTCAGCACGATCAGCGTCATGGAAACGTTCCAGAAAATCTATCGCCCCGAGATTTACAACGCCAATTCGGCGGCGGCGCAACACTATCGGCCCAGCCTGAAATATCAGGACTATTCGCTGACCCGCATCGTCTATGATCGCGAAGAACGCAGCCGCCTGGCTGTCGAGCAGGGCAGGTTCGCCGAAGAGCGCTTGATCAAGCCCTATCGCACCGTGCTCCAGCAATGGTCCGCCGAATTCACCGCCTAATCCCTCCAAAAACCTACGGGGTCCTGTCTGATGAACATGTTGTTGCCCACTTCTACCGCCGGCAGTCTGCCCAAGCCTGGCTGGCTTGCGGAACCTGAAAAACTCTGGTCGCCCTGGAAGCTGACGGGGGACGAACTGGTTTGCGGCAAGCAGGACGCGCTTCGTCTCGCCGTGGAGGATCAGCGGCAGGCCGGGATCACGATCGTCGGCGACGGCGAGCAGACGCGCCAGCATTTCGTCACGACATTCGTCGAGCATTTGAGCGGCGTTGATTTCGAAAAGCGCGAAACCGTCAGGATTCGCAACCGCTATGATGCAAGCGTGCCAACGGTAGTCGGAGCGGTATCGAGGCCGAAGTCGGTATTCGTCGAGGACGCAAAGTTCCTGCGTTCGCAGACCGACCAGCCGATCAAATGGACGCTGCCCGGTCCCATGACGATGATCGACACGCTGTTCGATGCTCATTATCGGAGCCGCGAGAAGCTGGCGTGGGAATTTGCCCAAATTCTCAACCAGGAAGCGCGCGAACTGGAAGCCGCAGGCGTCGATATCGTGCAGTTCGACGAACCCGCGTTCAACGTGTTCTTCGACGAGGCGAACGATTGGGGCATCGCGACCTTGGAGAAGGCGGCGGAAGGACTGCGGTGTGAAACGGCCGTCCACATCTGCTATGGCTATGGGATCAAGGCCAATACCGACTGGAAGAAAACGCTGGGATCGGAATGGCGGCAATATGAGGAAACCTTCCCCAATCTGCAAAAGTCGACCATTTCGATCATCTCGCTGGAATGCCACCATTCCCGCGTGCCGATGGATCTGATCGAGCTTATTCGCGGCAAGAAAGTGATGGTCGGGGCGATCGATGTGGCGTCCGACACGATCGAGACGCCGGAGGAAGTCGCGGACACATTGCGGAAAGCGCTGAAGTTCGTCGATGCCGACAAGCTTTATCCATCGACAAACTGTGGCATGGCGCCGCTTGCACGCCCTGTGGCCAAAGCCAAGCTGAATGCCCTCGGCGCGGGTGCGGCAATCGTTCGGGAAGAACTTGCTACGGCCTGAGCGCGCAGGATGTTGCCAAAGCTAGGCGGTATCGTTCGCGAGATACCGCCTAGCTTTGAGCCGGATGCGATTGGTGTTTCGGAGCGTTCGAAAAATGGGCGCGGATGCAACCCTCCGGTGGATCGCTTCGTTCTCTTGATTGACAAGCCGACACCTGACTTGTTGATGAATTCAAGGAAGTCGTGTGCAGTCGGCCGTCCATATCAACGCCATAACCACCGCCACGCCTGCCCATGATATCCACGCGGACTTTCTGCGCTGGGCACACGAACGAATTTCCGACGACAGGCAACGTGCGATCTTCGATCGCATGGCCGAACGGTCGGCGATCGACCATCGTTGGAGCGTGCTCGCACCTTCGGAGAGCGGTCGATCGCAAATCGATACGGACGGTTTCTATGACGCAGCGTCCTGGCCGGGGACAGCGCAACGCATGGCCGTTTATGCGCGCGAGGCGCCCAGCCTGGCGCAACGGGCCGCTGCGGAACTGGGCGGGCTTGAGCACGTCACCCATCTCGTCCTGGCGAGCTGCACCGGCTTCGTTGCGCCAGGCGTCGATCAGTTGCTCGCTCGGCGGCTTGGCCTCCGCCCAGACGTAGAGCGAATTCTCGTCGGCTTCATGGGCTGCTATGCGGCGGTCGCAGCCCTGCGGACAGCCTACCACATCGTTCGTTCTCAACCGCAAGCGGTCGTTCTCGTCGTCACGGTCGAACTATGTACGCTGCATCTGCAAGATACGGCGGACGTGGAATCGCTGCTCGCCATGCTTCTGTTCGCGGACGGGGCCGCTGCGGCAATCGTCAGCGCGGAACCGCGAGGGCTGGAAATCGTCGATCCCTTCTCGGTCGCGCTGGCGGACAGTGGCGACCTCATCACCTGGACGGTTACCGACACGGGGTTCGCCATGGGGTTGTCAGGCAAGGTGCCGGGGCGGGTCGCTGACGCTCTCGCAGCATCCAGCTTCCGGTCACAGCTGCTGGCGGGTCAGTCGATCGACAGTTGGGCCGTGCATGGCGGCGGACGATCGATATTGGATGCGGTGGAGCGCGGACTGGAGCTGCCTGCCGACAGGCTTGCGGCCTCACGCGCGGTGCTCAGAGATTATGGCAACATGAGTTCCGCAACGCTGATGTTCGTTCTTTCCAAAATTCTGCGCAGCGGGAAGCGTATCGACGCAGGCGCCGCCCTCGCCTTTGGTCCCGGCCTGGCTGTCGAGGGGTTTCGATACCGCTCTCCCCGATGATCGACCTGTCGCAACCCGTGATCGCCGAAGAGCAGATGGATGCGCAAGACCTGCCCCCGACCATCTATGCGGCGGTCCTGCGCGATCTCGAACGCGTCAATCGCCTGACCCTGGCAGCGCGACCGACATTGGAATTCCTGCGCCGGATCGCGCGACCCGGCGAGCGATTACGCATTCTCGACGTCGGCTATGGTGCAGGGGACATGTTGCGCACCATAGCGCGGTGGAGCGCGAAGCATGGCATCGCTGCCGATCTGACGGGTATCGATCTCAATCCCCGCTCCGCCGCCATCGCGCGCGCCAGCACCCCCGCTGCAATGACCATCGACTTTCTCACCGGCGACTACATGGATCTTGCCGATCGTCCATGGGACGTCATCCTGTCCAGTCTCGTCGCCCATCACATGACGGCTGAGGAACTCGTCCGTTTTCTGCGGTTTATGGATGGTGCGGCGAAGCGGGGCTGGCTGATCAACGACCTTCTGCGCCATCGCTTCGCTTATGTCGGATATCCGTTGCTGGCACGATTGATGCGCTGGCACCGGATCGTGCGGGAGGACGGCACGCTGTCGATCGCTCGATCTTATAGACCGAAGGAGTGGGGGCCGATCCTGACGCAAGCCGGTGTTGCAGACGCGCGCGTCTTCCGCGCCTTTCCCTTCCGTTTATGTGTCGAACGATGCTGCTGATCGTGGGTGGAGGGCCAGCAGGTGCCGCTGCCGCCATCAGGCTAGCGCAAGCCGGTATGCGCCCGGTCGTGGTCGAGCGCACACGCGCGCCTTCCGATATGCTGTGCGGAGGATTTCTAAGCTGGAACAGCGTCCGCTTGCTGAAGCAGTGCGGGGTCAATCCACTCGCATTGGGCGGCCATGCCGTTCGTCAGGCCCGGTTGTTCACGATGCACAGGATGCTGGAACTGGACCTGCCGGGTCGATCGGCAGGTCTCTCCCGCAAGACGCTCGACAAGGCTCTGCTCGATCGTGCGACTATCGCTGGCGCCGACATCCGACGCGGCGTGACCGTCCGCGCCATCGACGGCGGCACGGTTCGTTACGCAGACGGGGAATCGCAGACGCCCGCCCATCTGATCCTGGCGACCGGCAAGCATGATGTGCGCGGCGCCGCTCGCCCGGTGGCGTCCAAGGATGCGGCCATTGGCCTTCGCTGGCGTTTCCGGGCTGACGGTCCGTTGATCACGGCGTTGGACGGAGCCATCGAACTGCATCTCTTCAACCATGGCTATGCCGGGCTGATCCTTCAGGAAGAGGGATTCGCCAATTTATGTCTTGCCGTCCGGCAGAGTGCGTTCGTCGACGCCGGTCGTCGGCCGTCCGCCTTGCTCGCGGCCATGCTGGACGACATGCCTATTCTTGCCGAACGTCTGTCCGGCGTCGACCCGGGCGAAGCGCAGGCGATCGCCAACATTCCTTATGGCTGGCGCGCCCGCAATGTAGCAGCGCCGCTGTACCGGGTGGGGGACCAGATCGGCGTTATTCCCTCTCTTGCGGGCGAAGGCGTTGGCATCGCGGTCGCTTCCGGCAGGGCAGCGGCCGGGGCAATCCTGTCGGGCACCGCTCCAGCCGACTATCAACACCGTTGTGCCCGCCGGCTTTCGCGACCAATCAGCGCTGCATCTGCCCTATGGTCGATTGCCGAGCGGCCTCGTCTCGCGGATGCCGCTCTTCCACTACTTGCAAAATTGCCCGCGGCTACGTCCTTCATGATGCGCGCCACGCGGGTTGAAGCCGACATGTTGGGCAGCCGGCCTACCTAGATTATACGAGCACTACGAGCGGTAGGTTGCTTTGTGCGACGGTGTGCCTTGCTCGCCGTTACCAGATCGCGGCTGCCGCATTCAGCCCGACGGCTTCTCCAGCGTCCGCCTTTAGAATGATGGTCACGACGCGCTGGCCAGCCCCTGCCGGGATAGGAACGCTGATCGGTGCAGGCGCAGCGCTGGACTTTGTCGCCACCCTGACGCCATCCACCCATATCTCGCCACGGCCGGTGACCCCGGCCAGACGCAGCGTCCCGCCGCGCGAGGCGACATCGCGACGTGCTTCGAAATGGCCTTGGATCAGGAAATAACCATGCGATGCGGCGGGTTCCTCCAGCCGGCCGGTGCGGACATAGCTGAGCGCGCGCCATGCCTTCTCTGGATAGATGGTGCGGCCGTCCGGTGCGTCTTTCAGCAAAGCCGTACGCCGCCATTCGGTCACATGGTGGACATGGGGCAGGGATGCGATCGTCGGCTGCGCATCCGCTTTGGCGAGGCGCAGCACCAGCGTCGCGTCAGCCAGTCCCTTCACGCGCGCCGTCAGGACGAGGCGCTTCGCGCCCTTCGCACTGCGCACCAACACTTGCGCATAGCCGGCGAACAGCCGCCGCGCCGCCGCCTGTTCGGAATCATGATCGTTCGGATCGCCATTACCGACGCCGATGATCTCACCCCCCTCGATCGAGAAGGTCACCGCGTCTGTCGCGGTGGGCAGATGCCGACCCGCCCGGTCCAGCAGGTCTATGCTGATCGGCTGCACATCCAGCCCGTCCGCCAGCATCATCGGTCGATCGGGAGTCAGGCGAATCGATGCGGCGACGCCTGTCGTTTCCACGACCGATCGCACGACTTCCCGTCCCTGATTGAAGCCGACCGCCTCCAGCCTGCCCGGCGCATAGGGAACCTGCCATTGCGGTACCTGAAACGGCACGCGCTTCTGCCGCCCGATCATCTTGCCGTTGAGCAGCAGCGCCACCTCTTCGGTATTCGCCGGGACCATCACCTTGATCGTCTGGCCCTCGCGCCCCGGCCAGGTCCAGTGCGGACCGACGCCGATCACCGGACGGTCCGTGATCCACTGCGCGCGCCGCAGATGATAGGCGAACTTGCCGAAACCGCACAGGTCGAGGATGCCGAAGGAACTGGTCGCCGCGGGCCAGGGCAGGGGCGTCGGCTCGCCATGATAGTCGAATCCGGTCCAGACGAAGGTGGAGGCGATGAACGGCCTGCTGCCGATCATCTTCCAGCTTTGTTCGTGCGTCAGGCCCCATTCGGGCGCTTCGGTGTCATAGGAGGTGAGGACATTGCGCGCCTTGTCGGTGACCCACTCGCCGCGCGTCATCACCGCGCTCGTATCTTCGGTGCTGATCAGCGGACGGTCGGGATGCAGCGCATGATAGCGATCATACCATTCCGCCTTGTAATTGAACCCGACGACATTGACCGCGTCCGCGCCGTTCTTCGCGGTGAAGAAGCCGTCGTTCATCGCCGCCGTCACCGGGCGTGTATCGTCCAGTTTCCTTGCGGCATCGGCCAGACGCCGCACCATCTCATAACCTTGCGCGTTGCCCTGCATCGGCTCTTCGTTCAGCACCGACCACAGGATGATGCTGGGCCGGTTGCGATCGCGCCGCACCATCCATTCCAGTTGCGCGAGATAGTCTGGCGACGGATTGAAGTGGCGGTTTTCCGCCATCACCATGATGCCGAGCCGATCGCAGCCGTCCAGCATCTCGGCGCTCGGCGGTGCGTGGGTGAAGCGGATCGCGTTGATCCCGATCTGCTTCAGGCGACGCAGACGCCAGTCGCCCAGCGCCTTCGGCACCGCTACGCCGACCCCCGCATGGTCCTGATGGATGCAGACGCCCTTGATCTTCATGGCCTCGCCGTTGAGGAAGAAGCCTTCCTCCGCATCGAACCGCGTCGTGCGGAATCCGATGTCGGTGCGGCGCGTCTCGACCACTTTTTCGTCGATGATCAGGCGCGTGAGCAGGCTATAGAGCGTGGGCCGTTCAGGCGACCAGAGGTCCGGCGCAGTGACGGCGAGCGGGATCGCGACCTCTGCGCTCGACAGCGCGGAAACGTCCGCCGCCGCGATACCC
>CAJYHD010000401.1 GCA_913773715.1 uncultured Sphingobium sp. | reverse complement strand
GGAAGCCAAAGGTTATGTCGTACTGGTAGTCCAGACCGTCGGTGACGTGCAGGTCCACGAAAAGGTGAGGATCGATGCGCTGCAAGAGCGACAAGATAGCTCGCATCTCTGGTGAGTGCGCCTTTATGAAATCGCGATTGAGATTGAGTCCCTGGGCGGATGCGCGCCAACCCTGTTCGCGCGGGCCGCGCTGGTTCGGTCGGCTATAGGCGGAGCGCCGTTCGTGGCCATCCGGGTTCAGCACCGGCACGAAATACCAGTCACAACCCTCCAGCAAACTGGCCCGATCGTTTGTGACGATATCGCGCAGCAGCATCAGGCCGGCGTCTTTGCCGTCGATCTCGCCGGGGTGGATGCCGCATTCGACGAAGACGCGTATTGGGCCTTTGTCTTTGGCAGTGCCGTCAAGGCGAGCCTGGGTGTGTCGGTGATCTGCGCTGGCAATGACCAGCGTCAGCGGACGCCCTTCGGCTGAGTACCCATACTCGAACAAGCGCACCAGAGGCGATGCCTCGGCAAGCCTTGTGAGGAAGGTGCGGGTCTCGGCGTAGGTTGGGGTCGTTTCGAACCCGGAGAGCTCGGCGGGTGTCACCCAGGGGCTTTCAGCGCTTTGCACCAGCGCTTCGCTGGCACCCGACCAGGGCTGGACCGGGGGAAGGGGGGCTCGGCGATCCGAAGGCCAGTACGCGGGGTTCATTCTCGTTCCTTGGGGCGGGCGTAAGCGATCGGCGCCACGCTAAACGAGCTTCGTTGCGCGTGTTACACGACGACGTTGCGCTGGATCCCGCGTCAATGCGTCCAACTGCGCATCTTGGCTTCCAAGACGGTCAACAGCTTCGCCGGCGCACCTTCAAGCTGCCGTCCCAGTCGGGTAACGAGGTGAACCGAAACCGGCTCCGCCTCCGTCTCGGCAAACGGGATCGCGATCAATCGGCGTGCGGCAAGCTCTCCAAAGGCGGCGATTTGCGGCAGGACCGTGACGAAGCAACCCTCGCACGCCAGGTCGCGCATCATCACGATGGAAGAGGTCGTCTGTGCCGGGTGCAGCTGAACGCTGGCTGCGGCTTCCATCTGTGAAAGTATCTGCCGGATTCGGAACCCCTTTGGTGGCAGGCACAAGTCGTGTTGGGCCAGTTCGGCCAGGGACACTTGGTTCTTGCGCGTGAGCGGGTGGGAGGGATGCACCAGGATCATCAACGGCTGTGCGACCGACATGCGTACCCGGACCCTGGGTTCTGGCTCGATCTGCAGCACCAGGCCGATGTGGGCCTCATCATCCTCCACCATGCGCACGATTTCGCCGGTGGCGCCGACATGTGTCTCGATGTGCAGGCCGGGGTTCTTCTTGTGGAAAGCGTCGATCGTCTGGAAGAATGCGCTGGTGAGGAAGCCTTCACCGACCGCCAGGCGGATCGATCCCTTGCGTAAGGCGCGCAAGTCGTGGATCTTGGACCGCAGCATGTCGAGCTCTGCGATGTGGGTGCGATGGAAATCGTACGTCAGCTGGCCCGCCTCGGTGAGCTTGACCGAGCGGCGGCCCTTTTCGATCAGGTTGACCCCGAGGTACCCCTCCAGTTGTACGATCTGGCGGCTGATCGACGATACCGCGACGCCCAGTTTCTCGCTGGCAAGACGCATCGAACCCTGGTGGGCCGCTTCGTAGAAATAGCGCATCGCCACGTCCATCAACATACCGGAAACCCGCCCTCGAACGTTTGCTGGTAAGGCGGTAAGATAACCGATGATCGGAGGCTGACACGTGCAACGATGGATAGGATCGTGCAGATACGGCTAGTCGGACGCCTGCGTGCGCTTGCGCTGGAGCGCTCGAAGACGGTAAGCTTCGGTCCCGTGTGCAGTTCCAGCGCTATTTGGCCTGCCCCCCGTCGCTGGCGAGGCGCGATACGCGGTGAGCGGTTTGCGTAAGGCACCGTGGGCTTACCTGGAGCAGATGACGAAACGGTGACTATCGAGGGCCCGATCAAGACCCAAGCCGGTGCGATCGGCAGCGTTCGTGGCGTCCCCCAGCCCGCGGCTTGCGATGTACGTCTGGCACGGTTGCGCGCATGGCTGGGTGAAGGCGCCGGCGAACGCGTCCTGCAGGTCTATGGCCCTATCGGCTTGGGCAAGACCACACTTGTGGCAAGCTACATTCGCGGGCTCGCAGATGCCAAGGCTCGCTATCGATGGCTGACGTTGCAAGCCGAGAATACCGAAAGTTCCTCGTCCTTCTGGCAGGCGCTGGCCAACGCCATCCAGCCGCAAACGCGGGACGATCGCTCCGCGCCTTGGGACAGGATCCGCGCGGCGACAAGGCAGGCCACGGCTAGCAATCCGCTCACCCTTGTGGTCGACGCCAATGGGTTGGACGTCGGCGACCGCGGCGCGATCCTGGGTGAGTTAGTGCATCGCACGGACGAGCACTTGCGGCTTTTGTTCATCACCCGGCGCTCGTGTGCACCGATGCTGGCGCAGTTGCGGTCTCCTCACCTCGTACGATCGCTGGAGCCGGCGCAGCTGCTTTTCACTCGCGAGGAATCACGACAGTTACATAGCGCGACATCCGATAGGACTGACGATCCGCCGACTGCCGCAGGGTGGCCCTTGGCTGAGGCGATCAGTGCGACATCCGCCGAACACGGGTCGTCGGCCCTATCGCAGACGCTGTTGGACGCTGCCGGAGGGCTGCTACAGGCCGCTATCCAGCAAGGCATTTGGGATCCTTTGTCGCACGAGGCGCAGCGTGCGCTTGCCGAGACCGCTATGCTGGAGGGGGTCGATGAACACTTCATCGCGCAGCTTCTCGCACCGCAGCCGGTCTACCCGGTGCTGCATGAGCTGCAGACGCTAGCCCCCCTGGTCAGCCGCACGCGAGGCGATGACCAAGTTCATAGTTTTCATCCGCTGCTGCGCGCATTCGCCTTGCGCAAACTGGAGATGAATGACCCCGCGGACCGCAACCGCGTCTACCGCCAGGCTTTGCTTTACCATGCAGAGCGCCGGTCCCCCGAGGCCGCGATCGCGCTCGTGCAGGATAGCATCGACGATGGGCTTGCCCGTATGGCCTTTGAAACGTTCACCAGCACCGAGCTACTGCGTGCGTCGGGATACAACCGGGTGCGCGCGGCAATGGCGCGATTGACGCCCGCCGCCGCCGAGCAGTCCGGTCAAATTCGGATCACCCAGGCAATCGTGGCTATGAAGGAAGGGCGTTTCCCCGAGGCACGCCGGCTGCTGGGCACCGCGCGTGAGATGTTGAGCGAGGATCTTGCGTATCAGTCGCCTGCGCTGTCCCGGGTCTATACGGATTTCGTGATCGCGCAGCACGTGCTGGCGTTTCATTCCCACACCGAATTGACCGAGGCGCAGCTGGCCGAAGGCCACTTCTGGTCCACCTTTACCAACGACCTCACCAACGCCGCCTTTGTCGGCGCGCTGCGCAGCCTGCACTACTTGCGTATCGGCCATCTGGTACAGGCGCAGCAGCAGATCGATGAATCTCGCGAAAAGTACGAGCGCGCAACATCGTACTACGGCTTGGGTTCCGCCTTGCTCGTCGATGCCATGATTGCACTGGCGGCGGGACGCCTCAGCCGTGCCGAGGGGCTGGCCGTCGATGCCAGCGTGCTGATCAGCCGTGCCATGCCGGACGAAGCCGGTTTGACCGCGGTGGCGGAGTGCCTGCGGTGCGAAGTGCAACTGGAACGCAACCTTACCGCCGGACTGTTTGCGCGGGTCGATGCCGCGCTGCGCGATCTGGAGGCATGCGACGGCTGGCCCGATGCTTTCGTAATCGGCTATAGCGTGGGCACCAGATGCGCGCTGATCGAGGGCGAACCGCTGCGGGCCCTGGCCCTGCTCGATCGCGCAGTACGGCTGATGCGTAGCCGCGGGCTCTCCGACATCGAGCGTTACTGTCAAACCTTGCGAAGGGGCGTGCTGGCGCGCCTACCCGATGCTGAGGACCAACTCACGCCATCGCGTGAAATTCACGACGCTTCGCAGGCCAGCAAGGTAGGTTGGCGCGAAAGCGATGAGGCAGCCCTCGTCGAGTGCCGGGCTGCGCTCAGGGATGGAGATCCTGCCAGCGCGCGCACGTTCGCCACGCAATTGCGTCAGGACGCCGGACAAATGGGGCGCAACGCCACCGCAATCCGCGCACATCTGATCAAGGCCGTGGCCGCGATGAAAATGGAGCGCCCTGAAGAAGCGGCGCAGGAACTCTACGATGCCGTCCTCATGGCCGAACCGGAACAAATCGTCCTGCCCTTCGTGGAGCATGGCGCGGATCTTCTGGTCCTGCTGGAGGCGATGAAGGTGACGCCGGCCTATCGCACTGCCGGTCGCTCCACGCGCAGCTTTTGTGCCGGCCTGCTTCGCATGACGTCGGTGCGAGTGCTGGACAGAACCGGAGGGATCGCCTTTGCCCCGCGCGAATTACAGGTTCTGCGTTGCCTCGCTCGCCGCCAGTCCACCAAGGCGATCGCTCGGGAACTTGGGCTTTCGGCCAGCGCAGTCAAGTTCCACCTTGGCAACATCTTCCGCAAACTCGGCGTGAACAAACGGTCGGATGCAGTGGCCGAAGCCCAGCAACGCGGTCTCATCGTTTAACTGTGCCTCTGCCATTGTTGGTATGTCGCCAGGGCCAAGCCCGCGCCGTCGGTTGAGCGGGTGGGAGCGCGGGTATTGCACCATGCTCTCGGTGCCTCGGCAGCCGACGCGAGTGTTGCTGTAAATGCAACGACTCTCCCTAATTCGCCGCATTGCAGC
>CAJYHD010000400.1 GCA_913773715.1 uncultured Sphingobium sp. | reverse complement strand
AATCGACCTCGTCATCGTCAACCTCTACCCCTTCGCGCAGACGGTGGCGAAGGGCGCGGAGCGTGACGAGATCATCGAGAATATCGACATCGGCGGCCCGTCCATGGTCCGGTCGGCCGCGAAGAATCATGAGAGTGTGGCGATCGTCACCGACCCCGCCGACTATGCCCGCCTGATCGCGGAAATGGCGGAGAAGGGCGGCGCGACCAGCTACGATTTCCGCCGCCTGCTGGCGGCCAAGGCCTATGCCGCCACCGCCGCCTATGACTCGATGATCGCCAGCTGGTTCGCCTTCGCCGATCAGGGCGTCGCGTTCCCCGAAAGCCTGTCGGTGTCGAGCAAGCTAAGCTCGACGCTGCGCTATGGCGAAAACCCGCACCAGTCCGCTGCGCTCTACCTGCCGGTCGGCCCGTCGGCCAACGGCATCGCGCAGGCCCGTCAGATCCAGGGCAAGGAACTCAGCTACAACAATTATAACGACGCGGACGCCGCACTCGAACTGGTGAGCGAATTTCGCGATGGCCCGCCGACCGTCGTGATCGTCAAGCACGCCAACCCCTGCGGTGTCGCGACCGGCGAGACGCTGATCGAAGCCTATGAAGCCGCGCTTGCCTGCGACAGCGTCTCCGCGTTCGGCGGCATCATCGCAGTCAACCGTCCGCTCGATGGTCCGACGGCGGAGGCAATCAGCGGCATCTTCACCGAAGTCGTCGCTGCGCCCGATGCGGATGACGACGCCAACGCGATCTTTGCGAAGAAGAAGAACCTCCGCCTGCTGCTGACCGGCGACCTGCCCGATCCCGCGCGCCCCGGCCTTCAGATCAAGAGCATCGCGGGTGGCATGCTGGTGCAGGGCCGCGACAATGGCCGCGTCACGCGCGACATGCTCAAGCAAGTCACCAAGCGCGCGCCAAGCGAGCAGGAACTGACCGACTGCCTCTTCGCCTGGACCGTCGCCAAGCATGTGAAGTCGAACGCCATCGTCTATGCCAAGGGCGGCAGCACGGCGGGCATTGGCGCGGGCCAGATGAACCGCCTCGAATCCGCACGCATCGCCGCGTGGAAGGCGAAGGACGCGGCGGAGAAGGCGGGCTGGGGCGAAGCGCGCACCATCGGCTCGGCGGTCGCCTCAGACGCCTTCTTCCCCTTCGCCGATGGCCTGCTGGCGGCGGTTGAGGCAGGCGCAACGGCGGTGATCCAGCCGGGCGGATCGATCCGCGACGACGAAGTCATCGCTGCTGCGGACGAAGCAGGTCTTGCCATGGTGTTCACCGGTATGCGCCACTTCCGTCACTAAGCTGTTGGATGGAGGGCGTTCGGGTGTCCTCCAATCCTTTCGCATCCGCAAAAAGCCAGGCTTTCGGCCACTTTTCGCGAACTGGCCTCTTTTCAGTTTCACGGTGGGCGCCTATTTATCGTGGACCCAAAATCCTTTTCGGACGTTGGGGCGAAACAAAAAATAGCATGTTCGACAGGAGAAACAGGATGACCCGAAAGACGCTGGTGGCGCTGGCCGCCACGATGGTGCTTGCGCTGCCCGGTGTGGCGAGCGCAGGCAGCAACGACATGAATGTGATCGTCGATGGCAACACAGGTGCGCAGACGCGATCGATGTCCGTCTCCGTGGCCGACCTCAACCTCGCCAGCGACAGCGGTTTGCGTCGCGCCGACTATCGTTTGATCCGCGCGTCCAAGCAGGTTTGCGGTTACGTCAACGGCTCGGTCATGCCCGTGACCGACGACTATCGCACCTGCTATGGCACGGCGCTGGACGGTGCGCGGGCCGATCTCAGCACGCTCGCACAGCGTATGGGCTGACGACACCAGTCCGCCTCATGATCAAAAGGGCCGTGCCGGATGATCGGTGCGGCCCTTTTTGCTTGTTGCGCGTGATTATCCTTACCCGCCATTAACCAGTCCTTAGAGGATTTCCTTCATCCCCGGATCACGAAAGATTTTACGGGGAACTGCCTGCCATGTCGCGTGACGATCAAAGCGTGGATGTCGCCATCATCGGGGCCGGGCCGGCCGGTCTCACCGCCGCCTATTTGCTGACCAAACAGGGCCACAAGGTGACGGTGATCGAGAAGGACCCCGTCTATGTCGGCGGCATCAGCCGCACGGTGGAGTTCAACGGCTTCCGATTCGACATTGGCGGCCACCGCTTCTTTTCCAAGTCGCAGCAGGTGGTCGATCTCTGGAACGAGATCCTGCCCGACGACTTCATCCAGCGCCCGCGCATGAGCCGCATCTATTATGAGGGCAAGTTCTACAGCTATCCGCTGCGCGCGTTCGAGGCGCTGTGGAACCTCGGCGTATGGCGCTCGACCCTGTGCATGGCGAGCTTCGCCAAGGCGCGGCTGTTCCCGAACCGCAACGTCCGCTCCTTCCAGGACTGGACCGTAAATGCCTTTGGTCACAAGCTCTTCTCGATCTTTTTCAAGACCTACACCGAAAAGGTCTGGGGCATGCCGTGCGATGAAATGTCGGCGGATTGGGCGGCGCAGCGCATCAAGGGGCTGTCGCTCTGGGGCGCTGTGAAGGACGGCCTGAAGCGCAGCCTCGGCCTTAACAAGAAGCCCAATGACGGCATGGCGACCAAGACGCTGCTGGAAAGCTTCCGCTATCCGCGCCTTGGCCCGGGCATGATGTGGGACGCGGCACGCGACTTCGTGGTCGCGGGCGGCAACTGCGTGCTGATGGCGCACAGCTTCAAGCGGCTGGAGGAAGATCAGGCGACGGGTCGCTGGCGTCTGATCGCGAACGGCCCGGATGGCGAAGTCGTCATCAACGCCGCGCATGTCATTTCCTCGGCGCCGATGCGCGAACTCGCCGCACGGATTCATCCGCTGCCCGCCAGTCTCCCGCAGGCGATGGACCTCAAATATCGCGACTTCCTGACCGTCGCACTGATGGTGAAGGGGGACGACATCTTCCCCGACAACTGGATCTACATCCATGATTCAAAGGTGCAGGTCGGCCGCATCCAGAATTTCCGCAGCTGGTCGCCCGAAATGGTGCCCGATCCCTCGCTCGCCTGCGTGGGCCTCGAATATTTCTGCTTCGAAGGCGACGGCCTCTGGGCTTCGTCCGACGCCGATCTCATCGCACTGGCGACGAAGGAAATGGCGCAGCTCGGCCTCTGCAATCCGCAAGATGTCGTGGACGGCGCGGTCGTGCGGCAGGAGAAGGCGTATCCCGTCTATGATGATGAGTATGCCGCCAATGTACTGACCATGCGCAGCGAACTCGAAGCGCGCTATCCCACGCTCCATATGGTTGGCCGCAACGGCATGCATCGCTACAACAACCAGGACCATGCGATGATGACGGCTATGCTGACCGTCAAGAATATTGTCGCTGGCACGCGCGTTCATGACGTGTGGCAGGTCAACGAAGACGCCGAATATCACGAGGCGGGCGACGAAGGGCAGAATGCCGATACGCAGGCTGCGCTGTCGAGCGTGCGCGACGTCCCCGCGCGTTTGAAGGCAGCCTGACAGTCATGATGGCCGCGCGGCGCTTCCTGCTCCTGGCTCTGTTCCGCGCGACCTTCGTCCGCTATCTGCTCGCCAGCGTCTGCGCGCTGTCGGCCGACATGGGCCTGTTCCTGCTGCTCGACCGGGCGGGCGTCACACCGATGCTCGCCGCGTTTGCGGGCTATGTCACCGGCCTCGTCGTCCATTGGCTGCTCAGCATCCGCTTCGTCTTCACCGGCGGCGAGCGTGCGAGCCATAAGCAGCGCGCGGCCTTCGTCGGCAGCGCGCTTGTCGGTCTCGCCATCACCATGTCGCTGGTCGGAAGTCTGACGTTGATCGGTGTACCGCCTGCGCTCGCCAAGATGGTGGCAGTGATATTGAGCTTCCTCGCCGTCTATGCGATCCGCAGATATGGCATCTTTGCCAAAGCCTGATCTCCAATCCGGGATCGATATAGCGCGCGCCCCGCTATGGGCCGCGCTCGTCTGGGCTTTTTGCGCGGCAGCGATGCTGTGGCTCTATCATGGCGGTTTTTCGAGCCTCGCCTTTCGCGATCCCGATGACGCGATGCGGCTGGCGCAAGTGCGCGACTGGATCAATGGCCAGGCATTCTGGGACATCAGCCAGCACCGCGTGAATCCACCCCATGGTGGCCCGATGCACTGGTCGCGCGTCGTGGACATGCCAATCGCGGGGCTGATCCTGTTGCTGCGCCCATTGATGGGCGGCGCGGTCGCGGAAATGCTGGCCTGTATCATCGTGCCACTACTACTGCTCAGTGGCCTCGTCGCGGTGACGTTCGTGGTTGCGCGGCGGTTCGGCGGCGATCGGCTCGCGCTGCTCTGCGTCGCGATGCTGGCGACAGCACCCTCCATCCTCGTCCAGTTCACCCCGCTGCGGATCGACCATCATGGCTGGCAGATCATGCTGGCGGGGATCGCGCTGTGCGGCATGACCGATCCGCGTCCGCTGCGCGGCGGCATAATCGCGGCGGCGGCGGTCGCGCTCTGGCTCCAGATTTCGAGCGAAGCGCTGCCCTATGCCGCGCTCGTCTGCGCCATCTTCGCCGTCCGCCAGTGGATCGCACGCGAAGAGGCGCTCCGCTTCCTCGGCTTTGCGATCCTGCTCGGCGCAGCAGCCTTGCTGTTGCTGATCGCGCTACGCGGACCGGGCGCGATTTTCGCGCGCCAATGCGACGCGCTCTCCTACGTTTATGTCTGGCCGCTCGTCGCCCTCTCCGTAGCCACAGCGCTTGCTGCACACTTGCTCGGCCTCGCCAGCGCGACACGGCGGTTTGGCGTCATGGCGATAGGGGGCGCGGTGGCGCTTATCACGTTCCTGCTAACGAGTGGCCCCTGCCTGACCGGCGACCCCTTCGCCGCACTCGGCCCGCTCGCCTATCGCCTGTGGTACTTGCAGGTGATGGAAGGGCGACCGATCTGGGAACAGACGCTTTCGATGCAGGGCGTGATCCTGCTGCCCGCCATCGCAGGCCTGATCGCCACAAGCTGCGCCGCGTGGTTTACGCGCGGGGCCGAGCGCTATCGCTGGCTCACCCTGCTCGCTGCGTTGATCGGCGCGGTGGCCGTCTCGCTAGGCGTGCTGCGCGCACTGTCG
The DNA here is from genome assembly GCA_913773715.1 of uncultured Sphingobium sp. The sequence continues at coordinate 1,630 of CAJYHD010000400.1, read as the reverse complement.
GTGGCGCACCTGTTTGCGTTGCCGGGACTTGGCTGGGCAATCCTGCGCCTGTTCGCCAAGGCGCAGGCATCGCGCCTCGCACTGGCGCGGGTCGGCGGATCGGTCGCGCTCGTGCTGCTCACGCCCGCGGGCATTTGCGCGGCGTGGGTCGCGCTTACCTCGGAGCCGGAAGGCGCGTCGAAAGCCAGCGCCAATTGCCGCGCCGCTGCCGCATTGGCACCGCTCCGGGCGCTCCCGCCCACCACGCTCTTTGCGCCGATCGACCTTGGCCCCGACATCCTCGTCCAGACCCGCCATCGTGTGATCGGTACGGCGCATCATCGCAATGCGCAGGGGATTACGGCGGTGATCGAAGGCTTCGTCGATGCGCCCGATGAGGCACGCGCGATCATTGGCCGCACCAGCGCCGCCTATGTCGTGGGATGCGGCGACCTCAATGAAATGCGCGTCTATGCGCGTGAAAATCCCGGTGGCCTCGCCGCCCTGCTCGCGAAGGGGCAGCATCCCGCCTGGCTCGAATATGTGCCCATCGCTCCGCCGCTCAGGCTCTACCGCGTCCGCTGAAAAGCCCGCGCCACCAACGTCCGCCCGACTGCATCACATGGCGGCGGAACAGCAGCACGCCGATACGGATGATAAGCGCGACGAAGATCGCCTGCCAGACGATTGCCAGCAGATGCGGCCAGATCGCGGGATCATGGCCCGCGCGCGCGATCATCGCGAAGGGGGAACTGAACGGGAAGATGCTCGCGGCAATCTCGGCGCGCGATCCCGCATGATCGACGGCATAGCTCGCAAAGAAGAAGATCAGCATCTGCCCCATGGTGACGGGCATGTTGAGCGTCTGAACTTCGCGCACGGTTGCCGCCTGCGCGCCGATACCGATGAAAAGCGACCCGAGCAGCGTATAGGCCATCGCGAAATAGATGACGCCCAGCATCAGGAAGGCGGGCCAGCCGACGGCAGGGGCGGGCATGGCGCCCGGATGCACACCCAACGCCAACAGGAGCACAAACGCACTCGTCCCCCAAAAGGCGATACCGACAAAGCTCATCGCCAGCATCGCCATCAGCTTGCCGAGGAAAATGGAGTCGATCGGCACGGCGGCGGCCAGGATCTCGATGATCTTGTTGGTCTTTTCCTCCACGAGATTGGAGAGGATCATGCCCGCAAGCAGGATGGTGAGGAAGAAGATGACGACCTGCCCCATGCGCCCGATCAGCATCTGACCCTGCACGTCCGCACCGACGCTCTCGGCGACCGGGCGGCGTTCCACCCGTACCGGGCGCAACGCATCTTCCGCACGCGCCGCGCTGGCGATCAGGCTGACGTCCCCCTCCAATCGCTCAATATCGTCGGGTTTGCCGGTAAGAACAGGCTTGTCGATCGTTCCCGAGACGATGGCGATGACGCCGACATCCGCGCGCGCCAGTTGATCGCGGGGGGCGGGGGAGAGCGGCAGGCGGCGGAGCACAGGCAGCCCCTTCGCCCCCATACCCTCGGCCAGCCTTCGGTGCGCGCGCTCCATGCGTGCGAAGTCGGCGGCGGGCATGGCGACGCCCACCGGTGGGCGCAGATCGCTGTTCGCGATCCGGTCGCCGAGGCCACCAAAGGCGAAGCCGATCACAAT
>CAJYHD010000399.1 GCA_913773715.1 uncultured Sphingobium sp. | reverse complement strand
GAGGATTTGGCCGACACAAGGTCGGTCGAGGCAAGTGCGGCGAATAACTTGGGTCGCGCGGATGAACCGCCGGCGACCGGCCTGTCCTTGGCGCAAGCGTTGGGCACACGCCATTTCTGGCAGCTCGCGTTGCTCGCGCTCCTGGTAGCGTTTGTCGAGGGAACCTTGATGGTGCACTTTTTCCCCATCCTCAAGGAAGAGGGGTTGAGCGGGGCGACGGCGGCCGGCATCGCATCGGCCATGGGGCTGTCGTTGATCGTCGGGCGGCTTGTCACCGGCATCCTGCTGGATCGCCTGCAGAGTTCGCACGTGTTTGCCGCATCGATCCTTTTTCTCCTGGTTTGCTGCTTCATGGCCCGCGTGGTGGCTGGCAACGCAGCGATAGGAATAGCTGTTGGCATTTTGCTTGGTCTGGGCTCGGGGGGGACCACCGGGACGCTGGCCTACATAGCAGGGCGCTATTTCGGGTTGCGCGCATATGCGGCGATCTTCGGCATGCTGATGGGCATTTTCGCGCTGGGTTACGGGATCGCCCCGTCTGTTGCAGGGTACGCCCGAGACGCGGCGACAAGCTATGCGCCGCTTTTCCTCTATCTGGCATTTGCCTGCGCGGTCTCGACCGTACTGGCCTTCACTTTGGGCAAAGGGCCTCGCGCCGCGAAGGTATCGTGACCACGCAGGATTAACACGTATCGGTGAGGTGCAGGTTCTGGTTTGACCAGCCCCTTGCGCCTCACCCACAAAGTTTGGATCCTAGGATCGCGGGTAAGCGACGATCCGTGCCACCCCTGCTGCCGATTATGACAGCGCCTTCAAGCTACTTTCGCGGAAAGCCTGGCTCGGACATCTTCCCCAAGGTTACTTCCACTTTTTCGATGTTCCCGGCGAATGCGCCATTGCCAGTAGTCAACGGGCTGACCGGCACGCTGCTATCCAACCCGATGTCGAAGGTTTCGTTCGTGTTGGCACGGCCCCGGATCGACCGGTCAAGGTGGCCTCGCCCCACTTCCGTTCCGTCGATGAAGATGATGATGTCTCCGCCTTGGCCGCGCCACCGCCGGCATAGTCGAAAGCGAAACGCAGATGCGTGGTCTTCCCCACCGGAACGGGTTGCGAGCCGGCCACATCAGTTTGATCGGCAGCCACGGGGGCATAGGCGTGCGCGACATGCGGGATGCCGTCTTTCAAGAAGAAGCTCCATCCACCCATGGCACTGCCCACCGCGGCGATGACGCCGTCACCTTGGGCGGCGTCGATGCGGATGTCGGCGTCGATGGTGAACCCTCTATTGAAGATGGACGGCCATACGTCATGGCTCAGCGTCATGCCCTTCCCGAAATAGACGTAGCGATCCTGCTTCTTGACCATCGCGCTGCTGAAGGCACTCATTCGATTGAACGCAGTACGATCATCAAGGGGATAGACGCCGTTACGCTTAGCCTCTTGGTCGAACAGGGTTTTCATTTCAACCAGCCTGACAGGGTAACGCTTGGCCAGATCGCGGCTTTGCGTGAAATCCCTGGTCAGGTCATAAAGCTCCCAGGAATAGCTAAGCGCCAGATTGTCGGCCGCGTCAGCGCCGGTCACCATATCCCAGGGTTTTTTACGAGATGTCGTCGCCGCTATCCAGCCGTCGTGATAGATCGCCCTATTGCCCAGCATTTCGTAGTACTGGGTAACACGACGCGAAGGGGCGTCGGGGGTAGCGAAACTGTATTGCAAGGCAATGCCGTCCATCGGGCGCTGAGACACCCCGGCCACTGTTTCAGGTTCCGGCACTTTGGCGGCGGCCAGGATTGTGGGCGCCACGTCGATGACGTGCGCGTATTGATCGCGCATGCCCCGCGCCGTTATTCCCGCAGGCCATGAAAGAATAAGCCCGTTGCGCACTCCGCCAAGATGGGATGCGACCTGTTTGTACTGGGGAAAAGGGGCATTCATCGCCAGCGCCCATCCGGTACTGTAGAGGATAACGGCGTCCGGACCACCGAATGTTGGGAGCGATGCGAGCTTTTCGGCATCAGTCGTATGACGATTGGCGATCTCACCGGATTCGCTGGGCTTGCCTTCCGGTGAGCCGGCGGAATCCGCTCCATTGTCCCCTTCGATGAAGGCAATCAGCGTGTTATCGGTTAATCCCATGCGATCGAGCTCGTCGAGCATGTGGCCAAATTGCGCCTCTTGATAAGCGAGCATCGCGGCGAACATCTCGATGTAGGCCTGTTGGATCCGCCGCTGATCTGCGTTCAAGGCGCCCCAGCGCGGCACATCTTCGGGCCATTGCGCCAGCCTTGCGTTGGCGGGTACCAGGCCCAGGCGTTTCTGGCGAGCCAGCGTTTTTGCTCGCACTGCCTCATAGCCTGCGGAGAATTTGCCCTTGAACCGCGCGATCCAGTCCGCCGGAGCCTGAAGGGGCGTGTGGACCGATCCAGGGGCAAAATAGAGGAAGAACGGCTTATCCGGCGCCGCTGCCTTTTGGGCATGGATCCAATTGACCGCGTCGTCCGCCAATCTCTTGTCGAGAACGTCACCGATCGGCGCGTCGGGGAGCGGGGAATTGTCACGATATAGGTTGGGGCGCCATTGGTCGGTCGCCGCGCCGACGAACCCGAAGAAATGGTCAAAGCCCAGCCCCGAGGGCCACTGATCGAATGGACCGGCAGGTGAGTTTTGTCCGATGGGGACGTTGTGATGCTTGCCAACAAAGGCCGTGCTGTAGCCCTTATCTTTCAGCACCTGCGCAATCGTCGCGCTGTCGCGGGGGATGATACCAGTGTAGCCATTATAGCCGCTGGCAAAATTGGTAAGTGCACCGGTTCCTACTACATGGCGATTGCGCCCGGTCAGCAGCGCCGCACGCGTCGGTGAACACATGGCAGTGGTGTGGAAGCGGTTGTAAAGCAGGCCCCGCGCTGCCAGTCGATCAAGATTGGGCGTCGGGATCGGCCCACCGAAAGTTGATGCGGCACCAAAGCCGGCGTCGTCGGTCAATATGACGATGATGTTCGGCGCGCCTGCGGGGGCGGTGGGTAGCCTGGGATAGACCGGAGAGGTCTTTGCCGCGTCCGGATCGCCTATCGTCTCGCGCGCAGGAAGCGGTATCGGTAAGGTCAACCGCCCGGCATCCGACCTTGCCGTCTGGGCGTAGACGAGATTTCCCGGTGCCATCAAGGCTATCAGACTGGTCATCAGCATTGCGCGGTATCTTGTCATGACGTCGCCTCCTCGGTCGCGCATCCGCCGCTGGCAGTGCACCTTTTGTT
>CAJYHD010000398.1 GCA_913773715.1 uncultured Sphingobium sp. | reverse complement strand
AAGGAAATGGATCTGGCCAAGTCTACACCACGCTGCTGATCGCTCACCACCAGGGCTCTCTCGCTCCGCTTGTATTCATCGCGTGGACGGATGCGGAGTGAGGGAGCGCGCCGTAACTTTGCGGGGCGGTCAACACTATGCCGAACGACCGCTAGGTGCCAGGGATCACCTCTTCCGGTGTAAGTGGGGTATCGTCCGTGCGGATGCTCACCAGCAGGCCGCTGAGGTGGCCGAGACCCAAAAGCGGTCACTCAGACCGCCTTTTCCGCTCCCCGATTTCCGCCATCCATTCATATTTGGAACACGCACCCGCGGCGTCGCTCTTTCGCCATGCTGGAAGGGCGACATCTGGGACAATCCTGCCGTTCACCGGCGACGCGGCGAACGGCGGGTCTTATCAAATGCCGACGTTGAGCGATCGCACCCCTGATCGCAGGTGCCGACTGAGATTGGGCCGCAAGCCAACTGACGGCTTCTGATCGACAAAGTAAAGAATAAAGACTTCAGCGCGACGGCAACGCGAGGCACGGCGATGTCATTTCCCGGCAATCTCAATGAAGTCTACTCAAATTTTTTCTGACCGTTACCGCCGATGCCGAGCTTTTTATCAGTGCCTGTCGTTTTGAAGACTTCCCAGTCGCGCTCGTCTAGCCGCAGCCGATAATCCGCGGCGCCCAATCTTCGGACTCTGGCATGTCTGCCTCCGCGACATCTTTCTCGACGGCATGGCTAAAGGCTCAGCCGCGATCGAGCCAAACCAAGGCAACCTGCGCGCGCAGCAGTACAATGTAGTGCGGCGGATCGGCCGCCAGCCACGCCTTATAGTCGGCCTGAAATGAGGTCACCGGTATCGAGCCGGATCGCCCAGTGTGTCGCGCCGTTGAAGATGCGCACGCCGCCTTTTTCGCAGCGCCTAAGCCGTTCAATTTGATCCCAAATGATCGACGCGGCCAAAATCAGCCTCGCAGCGCGCCGATGTTTTGGCTATGTTCTTCTCGATGCCGAAACGTCACCATTATGTGCCGGTCACTTATCTGAAGAATTTTTGCGATGGCTCGGGGCAGCTGCAGGTTTTCCGCAAGGACGATCCTGCCCGGCCCTTCCGGCAGCGCCCGGAGTCGACCGGGTTCGAGCGCTATTATTACTCGCAGTTCGACGATGAGGGTACGCGCGACGACGATCGGCTCGAGGCGATCTTCAGCGAGATCGAGACGAAGTGGCCGACAATCGTCACAGCCCTCGCCAACCGCGAGGCGATGTTTGAAGCCGCGTCGCATATCATCACCTTCCTCGGCCTCATGCGCGTGCGGGTGCCGGCGTTCCGCGATCCCGCCGAACTGCACCTCGGCCACTCGGTGCACACACAGGCGCTGCTCATGCATGCCGCCGGGAAGTTGCCGCCGCTCCCCGAGGGCTTCCCGGACCTGATGGAGAAGATCCAGGTCACCATCGACCCGCAAAAATCGCTCGAGATGATGGCGCACGCGCTCAACGACATGGGCAAGCTGTTCGCCACGCTCAGCTTCGACGTGCTGCACAACGCGTCCGATCACGCGTTCCTCACCAGCGACAATCCGGTGATCTATTATGACCCGCGCGTCCCGACGCCGGCGATGCGACCCTATAATATTGCGCAGGACGCCGGCCGGATCGAGCTGCTGTTTCCAGTGACGACCCGGATGGTCCTGCGCGGTCGCAGCCGTCCGCGCCGGCCGGACATCGGCCACCGCACGATCACCGACCGCAAGGCGATCGCCAGGATCAATCGGCTGATCTGCCGCTTTGGATACCACACGATCTTCGCGTCCGATACGCGCGAAGCGTCGCTGATCGCGGGCACCGCTGCGCTGTCGCCGGTGGCACAGCTCGACCGCGTGCCGGCGCCCGAAGGCGGCTATTATGCGTTCGGTCAGTTCATTTTCGGGCCACGTCCCGACAAGCCGAAGTGGAACGGACCACGTGAGCGCGACCAGAAGTCGGCGTCGCCGGAAGCTCCTGCTGATGAACCGGAGGCGATGCCATGACGGTCTCGAAGCGGCACCATTATACGCCGCGCTATTATCTCAAGCGGTTCGAGACCGAGGCCGGCGCGCTGTGGCGGCTCGACAGCGAGACGGGGAAGATCACCAAGGGCAATAATGAGCGCTTCGGGTTCAAGAAGCGCTGGAATAGCTTGCGCAATTCACCGCCCGGCTATGCGCCGGACTGGGCGGAGAAGCAGATCGCGGTGATCGATGGTATGGCGTCGAAGGTCATCACGGAGATTCTCGAGGGTCAGTTCCCGGCCGATATCCGCAAGCTCGCCATGGCGATTTCGTTCATGCACCATAATCAGCCGCGATTGCGGCGCGAGCTGGAGACGGTCCATCCCGACAAGGTCGGCCACTGGAGCGAGGATTATTGGCTTGTGGTCCGGCTGATGACCGCACTCAACAATTGGGAGAGCTATGTTCCGCTCTATTATGCGCTCAACGTGATCCCGCCGGGCAGCGACCGACGATTCCTGACCTCCAGCAATCCGTTGATCGACTTCGCCAACAAGCCGACGATGCTGCTGCCGCTGTCGAGCCGCCATTGCCTGTTTCTGTCGAACGACCCCGCGCACCGGAATTTCGGACCGGCGATCTCGTCCGCGTCCGGCGTGCGAGTCACCGGTCCGAAATTTCGGTGCGCGGGGTCGTTCGACAGAAACAGGCAATGGCGGCTCGACAGCG
>CAJYHD010000397.1 GCA_913773715.1 uncultured Sphingobium sp. | reverse complement strand
CCCGGAAACGGCGACACCGCCATATCCGGCCTCCGGCTCCGCTTCGCTCCACCTCCGTCCGGATATGGCGGCGATGAGCTTAATCCACTAACAAACCAATCGGTCCACTCGGTGGGGGCAGGTCAGCAGCAACACATAGAGGACATTCGGATCCTGGGATGGAAGAATGGACCCGATCCAGCCACCACGCGCTCGCTCGGCGCGATCCTCGATCGCCTGTGACAGGATGCGTCTGTAAAACCGGCTTTCGCTTGCCATGACCCGAACGAGGCGCTCGTGGTCTAACATTGTCGTTTCGTTGCCGAACTGGAGTTCCTCGGCAAGATAGAGCCGGGTCACGCGATCGATCAGCCGGTCCCACAGGCGATGGCGGCGGTTGAGTTCGCGGCCTTCCCGAAACGGCTGCTGCGCTTCCACCTGTCGCCAGAGATTTGGTTCAAGAACGAAAACCTGCTGGGCGTCGGGGAATGTGCGGCCATGATGGAGATAATAGGCAAGCAAGTCCGCTTCGGTCGGCGCCCCCTTGAATTTGCCTCCCGCCACAAGATCGGCTTTTGCATCGAGATATTCCACAAAGTCGCTGATGGTATCGAGCTCTCGCATCACCAAGGCGAGTGAATCTGCATCGAAGACGTGGAGGAAGCCGTGTGCTTCGGGCACGGTTCCGATGCGGAGTGGCGCCTCGTCGCCTGTGACGGTAAAATCCAATCCGAGCATCGGCTGACCGGTTACGCGGCGGCAATGTCCCGCTGCACCTGTCGCGACGCAAATACGATGAATTTTGAGAGTGTCAGGAGGCGGCAGGTCGATGGGCAACGGTTCCGTTGCCTTGGCGTCGAGAAATATGCGGGTCGGCTGACTTCGAAGCCAACGTTCGGCCTGTTGCATCTGATGGGCAGATTTTGCGATGGCACGCGAATACCAACGCTTCCAATCCAGTTCGGGATTATCCGTTTCTGGATACCCGCAGCTCTTGTCCGAAAAGAGGAGGACGTCGTTGCGAAAGACGACCATGAGGTCGATCATTTCCTTCGCGGCCTTCTTGAACAGATTTGGGTATGTCCACGGCGCAAAGAACGATTGCTCGCATAGCGAGGCAAGAACCGCTTCGGACTCTGTTAGCCCCTCGGATTTTGTGAAGCGCATTCGCCGAAACCCTTGCTCAATCGCGCGTGAGGTGCCCGAAGGCCATCGCTTCCGTCAGCACGGCGTGCGCCTCTTTGACCAGCGTAAGGTCGCGATCCCACTGCCCCTCTGGTCCGCCTGTGAATTTTTCTCCATGAAGAAAGCTATTCCGCACGCGACATACGCCTTGAACTATCAACTCGTGCACGTTGGTGAGCGGCGAGGTCTTCTCTGGTGACCAAGTCATGTCTGCCATCAGTCGACGCGGTGGATCGCCAATGAGTGTCTTGGCGATCTCCTTCTCGACAATATGCGCGAAAAAATCCGCGCCGAGATCTCTGGCGAGTGAGTCCCAGTCCGCCTCGGCGACGTCCTTGTTCTTCCGAAGATAGTCGGATCGCTTGAGCGAATATTCCATCCGCCCGAAATCAAGTGCGAATGCTTTGGCGATTTCGTAAGGGTTTTCCATTGCACCGCATATGTGGTGCTGGCTACCCGCTTCCCGCAAGCTTTAAGGCAGCAATCGCGATTGTTGCTGCTTGAGCTTCCCCGAACCCAGCGGCAGCTTCCCGGCAGAACCTACCGCTAGCTGCTTGATCGGCGTAATCTGGTCGGGAGCCGTCGCAATACCGGATGAGGTGGATGGCTCCCCCTCACGGCATCTAAGTGCCAAGATGGGTTTGCTGTCATGCAACCCGAGCAAGGAGCCACCCGCCATGGAGATTAGCACGATCGGCCTGGATTTGGCCAAGAACGTTTTTCAGGTTCACGGTATCAGCGCGACCGGCGAGGTCGTCATTCGCTAGGCGCTGCGGCGATCGCAGATGCTGCCGTTCTTCGAGAAGCTGCCGCCTTGCCTGGTAGGCGCTGAGGCCTGCGGGACGTCGCATCACTGGGCGCGCGAACTGACCAGGCTGGGTCATGAGGTGCGGCTGATGCCGGCAGCTTACGTGAAGCCTTATGTGAAGCGCGGTAAAAACGACGCGGCCGACGCCGAGGCGATCTGCGAAGCGGTCACACGTCAGACGATGCGGTTCGTGCCCATCAAGTCGCGCGAGCAGCAGGCGGCGTTGTCCCTGCACCGCGTGCGGAGCCCTGTTGATCAAGCAGCGCACCCAGCTGGTCAACATGATGCGCAGCGTGCTTGCCGAGCTGGGTATCGCCATCCCGGTCGGGATCGTGAAGGCACTACAGACGGCGCGGGAGATCGCAGACGGGGAATCCGAGTTCGACTTATCGGCCGAAGCGGCGAACGTTGTCGCCGTGCTGGCAGGGCAACTGCTCCAGCTTCACACCCAGTTGCGCAAGCTTGATCTGCGTCTCGCCGCTTTGCAGCGGAGTGACGACCGGGCCCGACGCCTGGCGACGATCCCCGGTATCGGGCCGATCGGCGCGACCGCGCTCGCCGCGTCGGTCACCGATCCAAGCCAGTTCTCGTCCGGGCGCCAGTTCGCCGCCTGGCTAGGGCTGACCCCGCGGCAGAGCTCGAGTGGCGGCAAGGAACGCCTGGGGCGCATTACCAAGATGGGCGACAGATATCTGCGGCAGCTCCTGGTCATCGGCGCAACCGCGCTGGTCCGATACGCCAAGCAGAAGCCCAGCACGGTCGATCCGCGCTTTGTCGCTTTGCTCGCCAGAAAGCCCGCGCGCGTCGCCTCGGTCGCCATCGAAAACAAAATGGCGCGGATCGCATGGGCGGTCATGGCGCGCGGCGGCGTCTTCGAACGCGGGCATTCGCCGATGCTGGCGGCAGCATAGATCAAAAGCTTAGCTGAGGAGATCAGCTTCACGAGGTTGTGAGAGCGAAGGATGTGATGGCAAAACCGGTCGGACCGGGAACAAGGACAACCCAAGGACCGTCTTAGGCGCTATAGCCTGCTTAGCCGATCGGACCTTGTTCGTGGCCCCCATCAGGGCCAGCAGTCTACACCGACTGCATCAACAGGCCGGACAGACTACTGCACCCGACGGAACGTCAGATCATCACTTTATGCTTGCAACGCGGGAGCCATCCACAGAGGACGGTCTGCAATTGAGGAGCGAAATTTGCTCGCTAAGCGTCCGACTAGGGTTGAACCCAGAAGCCGACATCAACGCATTCAAATGTCCGCTATCCTGTTTTCGCGGCTGTGAAACCGCCTGTCAGGACCGTCCAACTTAGCCGACGTTCACCCGCCCGGATGAACGAAGGGCTGCTTTCGCCCGCCGGCGCTCGTAAGCGGCCCTTCCGGATCGTCCAACAACCCGGTCATTCGGATCCACCAGTAGGTGCACTCGGCAAGGGTCATTTTGATGGACCCAGACGAAGTGGAATGATGCGCGGAGACTTACCGCTTGATCCTGCCTGCCCTCTCCCGCTCGTGCGCGACGATCCGGTTCCATCGCTGCGGGTCAGCCTTGGCCATCATGTTCTGGCCGGCATCCCACATGTTCGTGCCTAGCATTCTTGCGGCGATCCGCTCGGGCGCGGCCCAGCTGACCGGAAGCGATCGCGCAAGTGCACCAGGCAGGATCGCCCACAGCACCATACCTGCGACCGCGAAGGCTATGCGGTTGTAGCGCAACTCCTCGTCCTGCTCGCTGGCAGATCGCGATCGTGCGACGATCGCGTCTATCCTGTCGCTGGTTGCCTTCATGGCGCTACGCGCGAGCTCCAGCGCCTGCCGATCCGAATCGTGCCGGCTTGCCGCTGCCTCCGCGATTTCGCGCTCCAGATCCTTGGGCGACAGCTTGATCCCGGGGCGCTCGGAAACCTTTTGGGCCCAGGTGACGACGTGCTCGAGACGTATGCTGATGGCTTCCAGGCTCGG
>CAJYHD010000396.1 GCA_913773715.1 uncultured Sphingobium sp. | reverse complement strand
GTCTTCGCGGATCACCCACTCCGGCTGACCGCCCGTCATGGCGTCATTGTAAGGACGGGGAGAGGTTGGGTCTCATGAAAGCGCAGCGCGTCAAGAACGCCGTGATCGTGCCGACCGGCGCGAAGGGCGGCTTCTATCCCAAGCAACTCCCCAGCCCGCAGGTCGATCGCGACGCCTGGCTGGCGGAGGGGACCGAAAGCTACCGCATCTTTATCCGCGCTCTGCTGTCGATCACCGACAATATCGTCAAGGACAAGGTGAAGCACCCGGCTCAGGTGGTGGTGCGCGACGGCGACGACCCCTATTTCGTCGTTGCGGCGGACAAGGGCACGGCGACCTTCAGCGACGTCGCCAACGCGATCGCGCTGGAGCATGGCTTCTGGCTGGGCGACGCCTTCGCCAGCGGCGGCTCCAACGGCTATGACCATAAGGCGATGGGCATCACCGCGCGCGGCGCGTGGATTTCGGTCCAGCGCCACTTCGCCGAAATGGGCGTCGATGTGCAGAGCGAGCCGGTCGAGGTTGTCGGCTGCGGCGACATGTCGGGCGACGTGTTCGGCAACGGCATGTTGCTGAGCAAGGCGATCAGGCTGGTCGCCGCGTTCGACCATCGCCACATCTTCTTTGACCCCACTCCCGATCCCGCCAAGAGCTGGGAAGAGCGCAACCGCATGTTCGCCCTGCCCCGGTCGAGCTGGGAGGATTATGACAAGTCGCTGATCTCCAAGGGCGGCGGCGTCTTCTCCCGTGCGCTGAAAAGCATTACATTGACGCCGGAAATGCAGCAGGTGCTAGGCGTGACCGACACGGCGATGGAGCCGACCGCGATCATCTCTGCGATCCTGAAAGCCCCGGTCGATCTGCTCTGGTTCGGCGGCATCGGCACCTATGTGAAGGCGGCGGCGCAAAGCCATGGCGATGTCGGCGATCCCGCCAACGATCGTCTGCGCATCAACGCCGAGCAGCTGCGCGTCAAGGTGGTAGGCGAAGGCGCGAACCTGGGCGTCACGCAGGCGGGACGCATCGTCTTCTCGCTGCATGGCGGACGCATCAACACCGACTTCATCGACAACAGCGCGGGCGTCGATTGCTCGGACAACGAAGTCAACATCAAGATCGCGCTCAACAAGGAGATGATCGAGGGCCGCCTGCCGTTCGATGACCGCAACCGCCTGCTCGAAAGCATGACCGAAGCTGTCGGCGACATCGTGCTGGAGGATAATCGCTTGCAAGCGCTGGGCCTCTCGATCGCGGAAGCGGGCGGCGCGGCGGACCTGGCCAGCTATGTGCGCCTGATCGAGACGTTCGAGGAGGCCGGGCGGCTCGATCGCCAGGTCGAGGGACTGGCGGCCAACGATCAGCTGCTGCGGCGCGCACAGGATGGACAGGGCTTCACCCGGCCCGAACTCGCCGTGCTGCTCTCCACCGCCAAGCTCGCGTTGCAGGACGAGATCGAGCATGGCGATCTGGGCAACGATCCCAGCATGATCGCCGAACTCATGGCCGCCTTCCAGCAAGCGATGCAGGACAAGGAGGCCGATGCAATCGCGGCACATGCGCTGCGCAAGGAGATCATCGCGACCAAGGTGGCCAACCGGATCGTCAATCGCCTTGGCATCATCCATCCCTTCGAACTGGCGGAGGAAGAAGGCTGCTCGCTCGCCGACCTCGCCAGCGCGTTCCTGATCGCCGAGCGGCTGTACGACATCCGTCGCCTGTGGGACGACATCGATGCGGCGGACATGTCGGAAGCGGCGCGTCTGGCGCTGTTCGCCAACATCGCGGGCGGCATGCGCGCGCAGATCGCCGACGTGCTGCGCAGCGTGCCGGCGGGAACCCTGCCCGCAGAGGGTCACGACCTGCTGGCGGCCGGTGTTCAGAAGCTGGCCGAGCAGGTGGACGACTTGCTCACCACCGAAGCGCAGCGGCGCACCGGCGCGGTCTATGATCGCCTGATCGGCCTCGGCGCGCCGGAGGATCTGGCGCAGCGCACGGCCGGCCTGTTCAAGCTGGACGGTGCGGTCGGTATCGCGGCGCTGGCGGGCGAGATGAAGGTGGACGAAATCACCCTCACCCGCGCCTTCACCCATCTGGGCGAGGCGGTCGGCATAGACTGGGTCCAGTCCGCCGCGGCGCGCATGGAGCCGACCGATCCTTGGGAGCGATTGCTCGTGTCGGGCGTCGCGCGGGACATGCAGCAGGTGCGGCTCGACTTCCTGTGCCAAGGCCAGGGCAAGGACATCGCAGAACATGTCGAAGCATGGCTGCAAAAGAAGGGCGAGCGCATCCGCCAGTTCCGCACGCTGGTGCAGCGCGCCAAGGCGGCGGCCTCCCCCAGCGCGGCGATGCTGGCAGAAATCGGCGGTCAGGCGCGCGGTTTGCTGGGCCGCTGATGTGACCGGGGGGCGGTGTTCGGATGCCGCCCTTCCTACCCTGTCATTCCCGCGCAGGCGGTAATCCATCTCCCGACAGTGCAGCCTTCAGGACATCAGATGGATTCCCGCCTTCTCGGGAATGACGGACGTTGGGCTAAGTTCGATCTTCCCCCGGATAGCCCGGCAACCCGAACCCGCGCCACATCGCCAGTGCCCGCAGCGCAAAGCCCAACAGCGCCGCGATCAGCCCGGCGACCGGCACCTCCAGCCCCAGCCAGCGGAGCGTCACGAACAGGATCGATGCGAACGCCGCGGCCGTAACGTAGAGTTCGGGCCGCAGCAGGATCGACGGCTCGCCCGCCAACAGATCGCGCATGATGCCGCCGACACAGCCTGTCACCACGCCCATCATCGCCGCGACGAAGGGTGGCACGCCGAAGCTCAGCGCCTTGGCCGCGCCGAACACCGCGAAGGCCGCCAGCCCGATCGCGTCCATCCAGTCGAGCGCGCGGTCGCTCCACAGGCGGCGCGGCGTGAACCACACCATCAGCGCCGCGCTCATGCAGGCGATGGCGGGTACCGCGTCCACCACCCAGAAGACCGGCGCCCCGATCAGAAGGTCGCGCACCGTGCCGCCGCCCACCCCCGTCACCAGCGCGAAAAAGGCAAAGGAGATGAGCGTCAGCCGCAACCGCGCCGCCTGTAAAGCGCCCGACGCCGCGAACACGAAGGTGCCGACGATGCTGAGCGTCTCCAGCACCGGCCCGATCTGCGTGGCGAAGGTCGGCGTTACCGGCAACATAAATCTGCACCTATCTCCCGCACGACATTCCCCACCTCCGTTCGGGCTGAGCCTGCCGAAGCCGCATACGGCTCACCTGTCCTACCGCCGCAGGATCGCCTATCATCCCGGTTCACGTCCACCTTCCGATAGGATCAACCACAAGCAAGAAAATGTCACGATATGCGGGAAACATGCGAAGTTAAGCCGCAACGCTCACTTCCGCCCCTTCTCGCTCGCCAGTCGCCCCATCAGTATCGCGGCGCGGGTCGCCTGCCGCTTCATGCTGGCGAGATCGACCTTTTCCGCCGCGCTATGGTCACCGCTCGATGCCGGGCCGAGGCCGACGAGACCATCGGTGTCTTTGGCAACGAAGCTGATGTCGCCCGCCCCGCGCTTCAACGGATCGAGCGCGGGCATTTCCGGCAACCGCAAGTCCGCATTGATCGCATTGAGCTTCGTCAGCAGCGCCCGATTGCCGGCAGTCGGCGCCATCGACGGATAGCCCATGTCGAATGCGATCTTGGCATCCGTGCCGGTCAGATGCCCCTGATCGACGATCGCCTGCATCTTGCCGCGCACCCGCTGCGTCTGCTCCTCGCTCAAGGTGCGGAAGTCGCCCTTGGCGACGGCGACGGGCGGGATGATGTTGGTCTTGCCGGTGACGGCGATGCGGACACCGTCCTTGTCCACCTCCGCGCTTTGCCCGCCGCCGATCAGCCCGACGTTGAAGGTGAGGTTGGGTTCGGGCAGGTCCTTGCGAAAGGCGGTGATGATCCGCGCCAGTTCGTAGATCGCGCCATCGCCCGCATCCCTGGAAAAGATGCCGCTGCTATGGCCCGACTTGCCTGTCGTCGTCAGCGTCCAGCTGTTGGAGGATCGCCGCGCGATCGATCCCATGTCCCTGCCATTTTCCTGGGAAAGCCCCTCGAAATCGAGCGCGACATCGGCCCGCTTGCCCGCCGCGATCAAGTCGGCGCGCGCGACCTCGACCGGGTCGCCCGAATCCTCCTCGTT
>CAJYHD010000395.1 GCA_913773715.1 uncultured Sphingobium sp. | reverse complement strand
GGCGAACGCCAGACCCGTCAGGTGACGATCGACGGGCGAGGGCGCCCGACAAGGTCGGGACACGCGCTCCCCCGACCAACGGCCCGGCCTGGGTCGAGGGTGCGTTGTGTGCCGCGGGGCTGCTCCTGCTGCGCAACGGCAAGCCCGGCAAGGCGGCGGTGGCCATCGTCGGCGCAGTCGCCGCCTATAAAATCGGTCGGGGCGCAAGCACTCGGCGCAGCAACGGCTTAAAACTCTCGGCACAGGTAACATCGAACGAACCCGAGCGTTCGCACCTCTCACCAACGAAGGAGTACCCAATGGCAGACCGTGACAATGATATCAGCGTCCTCAACAGCCTGATCGCCACCACCCTCGACAGCGTGGATGGCTATACTGAAGCCGCGGGCGATATCGAAAATCCTCGCTACGGCAGCGTGTTCTCGGATCGTGCTCGTGAACGCCGCGAGGTCGTGAGCGACCTTCAGGCGGAAGTCCGCCGTTTGGGCGGCGATCCCGAAGATGACGGGACCGTGCTTGCCGGAGCCCACCGCATGTTCCTCGACCTCAAGGCCAAGGTCACGGGGCAGGACGACAAGGCGATCATCGACGAGGTCGAGCGGGGCGAAGACCATATCAAGGCGAAGTTCGACGATGCGTTGGCGAAGGAGGATCTGTCGCCGGAGGTGCGGGCGGCAATCGCCAAGGCCAACCAGTCGGTGCAGGAAGGCCACGATCAGATGCGCGACCTGAAGCATAGCATGGAACGCTAACACCAGAACCTTAGCGACGCCGATACGCGTTGCCGACGTGACTTTTCAGCCCGGTCCGCACGCGCGAGGCCGGGCTGAATTATTTGAGGCCAACGCAGCCAAGCCATCGTCATCTCTAGAGTCCGTGCGCGAGCGGTTCTTTCGTGCCTGAACGGAACCCGCCGCTTACACTCTGGTTATGCATCCTGCCGTGCATAGGCATTTTACATAGAACGGGGATCGTCACCAATGAACGACTGGATGCCTAGGCCTGACACCTCGCTAACGCGCTTCGCCGAGGTCCGCATATGACTGACGCGGTCGTGCACCCTCCACGCGCGCGCATGTCCAAGCGCATGACGGCGGAGGCGTTCGGCACATTCTGGCTCGTGCTCGGTGGGTGCGGCACCGCCGTGCTCGCGACCGGAGAGGGCGGTGTCGGCGTTCTGGGGGTTGCGCTGGCTTTCGGCCTGACCGTGTTCACCATGGCGTTCGCCATTGGCGCGATCTCCGGGGGGCATTTCAATCCTGCGGTGACGGTCGGCCTGACCGCCGCAGGCCGCTTCCCGGCGCGGGAGATTCCCGCTTACGTGGCGGCCCAACTCGTCGGCGCGATCGTCGCTTCGCTGCTCCTTCTCATGATCGCCCGCAGCATGCCCGGTTTCGATCTCGGAGGATTTGCGACGAACGGATACGGCGACGCATCGCCCAAGGGATATCCGTTGGTCATTGCGCTGGTCGTCGAGACGGTGCTGACGGCAGCCTTCCTGATGGTCATCCTGGGCGCGACCGATGAACGGTCGCCAGCGGCATTCGCGCCTCTGGCGATCGGTCTGGCACTGACCCTGATCCACCTCCTCTCGATCCCGGTGACCAACACGTCGGTTAATCCTGCGCGCAGTACCGGTCCTGCCTTAGTGGTCGGGGGCACCGCTCTCGCTCAGTTGTGGGCGTTCTGGGTCGCGCCGCTGGTCGGTGCCGTGCTCGCCGGTCTGGTCGGTCGCTGGCTGTTCTCGCACGCCGACGATGTCCGGTCACCCGGACCCATCTCGGTCGCCAAGCTGGATCGCCTGGTGGACCCGGTGACGACGCCGACAGCGGGCTATGACGTCAACAGCAAGTAATCTTGAAAGGACACTCTGATGGATGGGTACCCTTCCTCCCGATCCCTACGCTCCCGATCCGGTCCATGATCCCGATGGCGCACCCCGGCCCGACAATCAGCGAGACAGCTTGCCCGGGCCGGATAATCCCGATGCGCCGTCAATCGATGATCCGGAAGTTCCCGATCAGCAGCCGGTAGAGGAGCCCGGAGCTCCGGGCGACGCGCCGAGCGATAGTCCGACACAGACCCAGGCCTGATGGCTCCCGCACCGTCGCGGACAGTCAAGTTTTAAGAGGATAAATAACATGGCAGTGAAGTTCGCAGGGACGATGAATGCGATCAATCGCGGTCTCGAAGATACCAAGCCCGCCAAGGGTGTTGATATGATCGAGGATTGGGAAGCCGCGCTGGCAGACGTCGATGTTCCGGGTGCGAAGGGCATCTTGCGTGATCTGACGTCGTTACGGAAGCAGCTCGAGAAGTCCGAGCCGGACGCCGATCGGGTCCATGCGCTTGTTCACCGCCTCGGCACTGCTACGACGAAGATCGCCGAGAAGGCCGATAAGTCGCAGGACAAGCTGAAGGCCCTGGGTGAGGCGCTGACCGAGGCGGGCGTGGACAGCCCCGACGAGGACGAGGATACCGCAGCCGCTGCCGCACCGAAGCGCGCGCCCAAAAAGAAGTGATCGAGGCGGCGGGACGATTGTCCCGCCGCGTATCGGCAGTAGTTAACTGATCGAGGGAGTAGATCCATGGCGAAGTCGGAGAAGGGTTCGAAAGGCGCCGAACGCGTCGAAAGCGATGGCACAGCGGTGAACACCAGCGTCGAGAGCAGCGCTCGCGATCAGGTGGCCGAAGCACTGACCAAGGCGACTGCCGACAGCTACACCCTGTATGCCAAGACCCTCGGGGTCCATTGGAACGTTCAGGGGGCCAGCTTTTACGGTCTGCACAACATGACCGAGGCGCAGTATCAGGAACTCCACGAAGCTGCCGACGCGATCGCGGAGCGCATCAGGGCCTTGGGCAAACTTGCCCCAACGGGTAACGCCTCATTCCGCGAGCTGACGGTCATCGACAATGATGCGCCCCATAAGCCGACGCGCGAGATGATCGCCGAACTTGTCGACGACAACGAGAAGGTCGCGCGGCGAATGAGTGAATTCGCCCAACTGGCGGACGAGGCCGGAGATTTGTTCAGCCACGACATGCTGGTAGCGCGGATCGGCGTTCATGAGCAGAATGCATGGATGTTGCGCGCCAGTCTTTCTGACTAGAGACTGACGGGGCGGGCAATTGCAGGATCGGCACGCCGACGTCAACGCCGAGACGAAATGAAGTCAGGCGGGCGATTGTTTTTTGAGGGTCAACCACGGGAGACGAGCGATGAAGAGAATTTTGGCGGGCACGGCCGCGGTTGCGCTGATGTCGCTGGCGGCTTGCAACAGCAGTCCGCGCGAACAGGCTGCCGACAACATCGAGGCGAACGCCGAGCGCGTCGCGGACAACCTCGAAAATGCGGCCGACAACGCGCCGACAGAAGCTTCGGAGGATCGCCTGGAAAATCGCGCCGACGCGGCGCGCGAGCTGGGGGACAAGAAGGCCGAGGATATGCGGACCAACGATCCCGACACCAATCTCTCGAACGGTATGTAGAATGGAGTCTCAAGCGTAGCAGCTGTTCAGAGTAGCCAATTGGAAATTGGGCGCCTACATGTCACGGGTGCCCGACTTCTAACCTCCTGCCAGCGCTCAAGCCCGGTTGCCGGCATTAGAGACGGCAATCGCAAGTGTTGAGTGCCAGCGAAACCTATCGACGTGCACGCCACAGCGACTTGAAGTCGGCTACTCTTCTGAGGCCGCATGATGCCATGCGGACGGCGTCATCGCAGAATCTCTTTCTGAGCGTACTGTCCGTCGTCAGAACATTCGGCACAACTCGCGGCGTAAATTAGCGGAGTGGGGGCCTCGTCTGGGGTTGATGTTAGGCGGCGCGCTTGCGGTGAAGCAAGCGCCGATGTTGAGGGCAGAGCGTTTGTTTCCCGCTAAACAACGCTAAGGCCAGGTTTGATCTACCAGCGTGTTAGTATGGCAGTATGGCAGCTCCCACCCTCACCATCCCCGTTCAGACGGTCCCCGGCTCCGTCCAAGATCGACCGTTGGTTCAACCTCAGCGTCATAGCCGCGCGGTTGCACAGCTCAGAGGGAGCTCTTCAACGCGCGCGGAAAAGCTGCCGAACTCCCTACCTAGTCTGACGGACCTGCCGAGGCCCCACACCAAGCAACTGCTGCATAACTCTTCGCATGTTGCCGTCGTCGCCGAACCCGCATGCCTTCGCGACTGCTGCGATCGACTGATCACTGTTGACCAGGAGTCCGATTGCGCGTTCTACTCTAAGCTCTGCAAGGTAGCGGAAGGGCGGCTTCCCGGTGGAAGTGGTGAACGCTCGAGTCAGGTGATGCCTACTTAAGCCGACGTGGGCTGCTAGCTCCGCGAGAGAGATCGGTCTCGCCTGATGTTCGTGCAGAAAGTCTTTGGCGCAAGCCAACTGCTTGGCCGACAAGCCACCCTTTATCGGCTTGAGAATGCTGCGTAAGCCGAGTGCCTCGATCGCTGCCAGAATGCAAAGCTGGTCGGCGTATAGCTGATCGCCACCCGACCTCGCCACATCGCTTATCTTCTTCATTGTTCCAACCAGGGCAGGATCGCGACCATACAGAACAGGCTCGATTTCAGCACCCCGATACTGCTCAAGGGCCTCGCCGATGAGAACAGGGTCAAAGTAAAGAGCAGTATATGTGCTTTTACTGCCTACTGGATCGCACCAGCCCTTGGCATCTCTATGCGGAGGGAGCAGTGTCAAAGTGTCTTGCAGAGTAGTCTGAGTGCTATGCTCACCACCGTCGATCTGTATCTCTCCGTCCGCGATACTCATGTCATGCAGGGCTAAATAGAATGTTGGGCCACTACGGCTAAATTCGTAGGGTCCAGTGTTAGACACATTCGTCCATTCTACTGAAAATCCGCTCCAGTCATGGTGAACGGAGACCGGCCCGCGTGGGTCTACGAACAGATCTCTGAGTGTCGACATATGGCATCAAACCTGCGAATATTGCTACGACAGAGCTTCTGTTGCTGATTCGGGGCGTCGAACGTAATGGACGGTATGGGGGAATGCCAGAGCGGAATAGGTCACGGGGATAGGTAGACCGATCTGCCAAATGACATTCGGGCACGACTGGCGGAAATCCCGAGAACCGATCTTCACTTGCAGACATGAGGGGGAAATATGGCAAATCCGCCGTGCAGTAGCACTGAGCCCGACATTCTCGCATGCCGCTCACGTGCTTTCTTTTTCGAACATATGTTCAATCAGTCGACGGATTGCTTGTTCTTCGTCCGGCCCGATGCCGATGGACGACTTGTACTCGAATCTGTAAATTCAGCGGCAATGAAGTACGTTACTGTTAGCTATGATCAAGCCCTCGGGAAGCATCCGATTGACGTTGCGGCAAGTGGAACAGGTCTGTTTGACGACGGCACGTTGGCTGAGGTTTTTAAAACGGGTGAGGTGCACCGCCGCCAGCCCCACGAAGAAACTCAGGGCGGGACGGTCAGATTCGACGCGGTATACTCGCCAGTTTACGGCTCCGACGGGGGTCTGATCGGTGTTTTGGGGAGTGCTCGTGACATCACCAACGTTCGAGCGCTCGAAGATAGACTGCGTCACACCCAAAGGATCGAGGCTCTGGGCGCCCTATCAGGCGGTATAGCGCACGATCTTGCCAACGTTCTGACTGCCCTTTCTGGATGTCTGCACTTGCTTCAGAAGCGCATGCCCAGCAGTGAGTGCTCCGACATTATTTCCGAAGCACAACGAACTATAGATCGTGGTACGGCTATAACGGGTCGTCTTCTCTCCTTCATTCACAAGAGAGGGCGTGAACTGGCGCGAGTTGACGTCGTAAAATGTTTAATTGAGCTTGCGCCGTCGATCACCCGCTTTGTGGGGAACAACGTCGAACTCTCGATAACCGGCTGTGATACTGCATTCGTGATGGTAGACCGCCATGAGCTAGAAACAGTCATTATCAATCTTGTTACAAACAGCCGCGACGCGATGCCGAACGGCGGCCGCATCGTTATCAATGTTGAGCTGAAGGACATTCATGCAGACAGTGGCTGTTTAGAACATTATGTTCTGATAGGGGTGCACGATACGGGGACCGGCATACCTCCGGATCTACTAAAGAGCGTGATGGAACCCTACTTTACAACCAAACCGGATGGCGCAGGGACGGGACTTGGACTGAGCTTAGCATCGGATCTCATGCGCAGCTCTGGCGGTCATTTCTATTTAGAAAGCGTCGAAGGGGAAGGCACTACAGCTTACTTGAGGTTCAAACAAGTTTGAGCGGCACGGCGTCTTGCCTGCCTGTCTTCGCTTCCATTTCGCTTGTGACAATATTAGCCACAGCAGACGTCTAGAGACGGTCGTGTCCGAACAGTTCAGCCTTCCAGCTTAAGCGCGCGAAAGCACGCGAAGTCACAGGTCTACGTGTGGCCTGTGTTCGCCTCACGAGAGGCTTGTGATCTGCCGGAGACCCTCTGGCGGCTTCAGGAAC
>CAJYHD010000394.1 GCA_913773715.1 uncultured Sphingobium sp. | reverse complement strand
AGATGAAGGACGTGTCGCTCGTCCATCGGGCGAGCGTCACGCTGATAGAGCTGCACTGGCGGTTGCACCCGAATCCGCGCCTGCTGCCGGTGGCGAGCCTGCCCTCGCGCCAGACCGTCCAGGTCGGCCCGTTCGCGGCCAGGACCTTCGGAACCGACGACCTGATGCTGTATCTGAGCGCGCACGGCGCCAAGCATCACTGGTTCCGCCTGAAGTGGCTGTCCGATCTCTACGCCCTGCTGGCCCCCCGCCCGATGGAGCAGTTGGAGGGCTTCTATCAGCGAGCCACCGAACAGGGGCTGGCGGTTCCGGTCGGTCAGGCATTGCGGATGCTGGAGGCCGTCTATGGGCTGTCGCTGCCCGACCGCGTGCGCCGTCACACCGATCGATCCTGGCGCGTCCGTCTGTTGACCCGCCGGGCACTCGGCTATCTCGCCATGATGCAGGAGCCCGACGAACACTGGCACGCCTCCAGCGTGATGGCGCTCGGAACTTTCGGATTCCGGTCGGACATCGGCTATGTGGCGCGCGAGATTGCGGGGCAACTGGTCGATAAGCCGACCATCTTTCGCACCGGCGGCACGCGGCGCGGTTATGCCCTGGCGATCCTGGGACGACCGTTTCTGCTGATCGGGCGGCGGATTGCGGCGATACTGGCGGCGCGCCGGCGCCGGTGATGAAGGCTGGCGACGCGCGCCGCGCCTGGTGCGCGACATCGATTTTTCGCGTGGGGTCAATTCCTACTCAAAAGCACGAACTTTTCCGCTCCACGCAGGCCAAAGCCCCGGTCGGCCCAGAGAAATCCGCGTTGGGCTGCCAAATCTTCGTGCTTTGGAGTATGAAATCCAACATCCATGACCAAGCCCCCCTCCCCTGCCCCCCGCAAGGCTGCAAAGCCCGTCCCCCAGCGCGATCTGTTCCATCTCGACAGCCCGCTGACGGCGGCCATCCGTGGCGAGCGGTCGCTGATGGCCTTTCCCTTCTTCGCGCTCAGCAAGCATGCCTGGATGAAGCCGCTGAGCTATAATCACGGCCCGGTTTCGATCGAGGTGCGACCCTCGTCGACCGGTGTCGCGACCATCTACGACAAGGAAATCGTGCTCTACATCGCCAGCCTGATGGCGGCGAAGGTCGAGGAGGGCGAGGATGTCGGCCAGGATTTCGTCTTCACCGCGCACGACCTGTTCTCGGTCACCGGCAGCAACCAGTCGGCGCGGTCGTACCAGCGGCTGTCGGAGGCGCTCGAACGGCTGCAGGGCACGCAGATCAAGACCAATATCGAGGCCGGTGGCGAGGGCGAGGAAGGCTTCTTCTCGTGGCTAAGCGAAGCGCGGCTGCACTACTCCAAGACCCGCGTCGGCGAGAAACGGCTGAAGGCGGTCAAGGTGCGGCTGTGCGACTGGCTGCACCGCGCGATCCTGCGCGACCGGCAGGTGCTCGACTATGCCGCTGCCTATTTCCAATTGGGGCCGGTCGAGCGGCGGATCTACGAAGTCGCGCGATCGACCTGCGAGGACGGCTCCCCGCTAGAGATCGATCTGGCGACGTTCCGGCTGCAGATCGGCTACCAGAACCCGCTGGCCAATTTCCGCTCGGCGCTGAAGGCGATCGCGGCGGCCGATGCGATTCCCGACTATCATATCGCGCTGGTCGAGGGACCGGCGGCAGTGCCCGAGCAGGGCAAGCGCGGGCGCAAGGCCGGGGCGGTGACCGTCGTCGTCACGCCGAAACCGCGTCTGATTGCGGTGGACGGGGCGCGGGGCGAATCGCCGGCGGCGTGATTCGCAAAGCCGCTCACATGGGCACGAATTGCTACTCAAAAGCACGAAGCCGCGCCGCAATTCCTACTCAAAAGCACGAATGTGCGGGGTAATTCATACTCAAAAGCACGAATGTGCCGCCCAATTCATACCCGAAAGCACGAACTTTTTTCTTACAAAATACTCAAAAGCACGAACTTCTATACCTTCCGCAGTTGGATTTTAGCTGCGAGATTGGTCGCTTCGCGGGCGTCCCGCCCGATCGAAAGCTAATGGAGCGGCTGTGACCCCATAAAGAAACGCCCGGCACGACGGCCGGGCATCCCCAAGGTTGATGGAGCGACGTCGCCAAACGTCGATCCGAGGTCGAACGAACCTCCTCCAGATACCCCGGAACCCTTGCCGGTTCAAGGATGCGCGCGCGCCGCGCCACGACTTTCTGCGTGCCTGGTCCCAGCCCCCCAAGGGGGACGGAAGATGACGGCTATTACCCTGGGCGAGGCGACCGCGCGGGCCCTCGGGGCTGTGCGGATCGCGCAGTCGACCCCTGCGCGCACGAGCCCGGAGCCACGCGGGCGGCGCGGTGGCCTGCACCGCACCGGTGCGCCCGTACGGCGCGACAGTATCGAGGCGGGGACGTTCGAGGAGATGTTCTTCGCGGTGCCGGCCAAGGGCGAGTGCGACCATATGCTGCGCGTCGCCCGCCAGGCGCTCGATGCCGGGCGTCGCCTCGCCAGGATCGAGCGCAGCGGCGAGCGCACGCTGACCGCGGCCGAACGCGCGCTCGCCGGCCTGACCGCCAGTGCGGTGCGCGTCTATGAGGAAATCTGCATGCTCGCCCGGCTGAACCGTGGCCGCGTCTATCCCAGCTATGACCGTCTGGCAGCGGTAACTGGGCTCGGCCGCGCGACGATCGCCCGTGCCCTGACCGCACCAGAAAGCCCGCGGCTTCGAGTGCGG
>CAJYHD010000393.1 GCA_913773715.1 uncultured Sphingobium sp. | reverse complement strand
CCAGTTCGCCGCGACAAACCAGGCTATCCTCGGCGAACCGCAGACGGTCGGCGTCGGGGCGAGCGTCCACTGGTGATTCCGCTCATCAGCCTTGTCCTGACCGCAGGCGGCGTGGCGGGGGCGGCTTTGTTGCGCCGCTCCTGGTTACGACGCGACCGTGCCATCTTGGGCTGCTGTTGGGCGGCTGGACGATCTTGATCGGCCTGCTGATTGCAGCGTGTCTGCTCATCGGGCCGGTGAAGGGGCTGGCGCTGCGATTTGTCATGGAGGCGATCGGAGCTTTCGCCGTCATCTGGATCGGACGCGTGCGGCGCGGGGTCGCGTGAGTGCGCGAAGGCGATGTCGCACCTGAGCCATTAGCGGAACCCGGGCGCTTCGGGCGCGGAGTGCTGCGCGCCTTGCTTGCCGGGCCGCTGGGAATGACTGCGGCGATGGGCGTCGCCTCTTGCGTTACCA
The DNA here is from genome assembly GCA_913773715.1 of uncultured Sphingobium sp. The sequence continues at coordinate 3,044 of CAJYHD010000393.1, read as the reverse complement.
TTTACTTGCCTGGCGATCCGCGCACCCGCATCGTGCTCGGCGGGCTTTTACTTCCTATTTTGTGGGGCTTGGCAATGACGTGGACACTCGCCGATCGTCGGCTTCTTCGTGCGATAGCGGTACTGGCCGGTACGAGCGTTATCGGTTTCGGTCTCGCGGCGTTGGGAGGGGGTGCATGAACGACAGGAGCGCGCCGACCAACAATCGAGCGAAGACATGGCGCTGGCTGCTGAAGCCAGAGACGGTGCGATCGGTGCTGAGCAGCCATTCGATCTTAGGTCTCGCTTTCGCCGCGATCATCTACATCGTCTGCCTGACCGGAACGGTAGCTGTGTTCGCGCCTGATCTTGAACGCTGGGAAGTGCCGGGGGCACCCATCGTCACCCGTCTTTCGGATGCGTCCGCCTCCCATGCGACTGCTGACGCAGCAAGACGAAGCGCAATATGATGCGCGAAGTCGGCTGATTCGCCAGGAGAGACCGAAGGATCTGGTTGCCGGCACCCGAATGTTGAGCGGCATCGGCCAGTTGCATTTCGGATGGTTTGGCGGGCTGCCGGTGCGGATTGCCTATGGATTGCTTGGCAAAGCGCTGTGTGTTGTTACATCCAGCGGCGTGACGATCTGGCTGGCACGCCGCCGCGATCGTGGCCGACCAGCGCCGCAATGGGAGCGTATCTGGGCAGCCATATGTTGGGGGCAGCCGGTCATTCTCATGCTGACGGCAATGCTGTCCTTCGCACGGCGCAGCGTGCCGCTGCCGCTAACATGGCTAGGTCTGACGTTGCTGTCTGTGGTGTTTGCAAGCGTTGCGAAGGCAATATCCGGCCCGCGGCTGGCGAGCGGCCTGCGGTGGATATTTGCCATAGGCATCTTGGGCGCCGCGTTGATGCACGCCATGGCTTTGTTGACAACAGGAAAAAATTCCATCGTTGATCTGCTCCTGCTGTCTTGCGGCAGTTGCCTGCTCTTTGCGCTCATGCGCAGTCGTTCGGAGTTACGCTGCCGCCGTGTCTGATCGACGGTTGTCGGACAGAAAGGCCGCTGGCTCCAAGCATCAAGGTGGAAGTGAACGGCCGGGTTAGGTCGTCAATCCGGCGCAGGCCTGTCAATCCGGCCGCTGTCGAGCAGCGGGGCGGCGTCAATCGAAGCTGCATCCATCAGCATCGCCAGCCTTTCCGTCGCTGCGAGGATCATTGCTTGTTCCCAAGTGGGCAGCGCGTCGAAACGATCGATAAACCGCTTTTGCAGCGGGTCGGGTGCATCGTTCAGGGCGCTACGGCCTTCTGCCAGCATGGTCAGGTGCATTTCGCGCTTGTCGCGTTCGCCCCGTTGGCGGTTGACGAAGCCAAGTGCGACTAGGCGATCGACGATCGCGGTGATCGTTGCCTGGCTGAATTGCAGTGCCTGCGCCACGGCGGAGGGATTGACCGATCCGCGTTCGTCGATTTCCCGCAGGACCAGCAACTGAGAGGGGGTAAGCCCCGTGGTTGTCGCGAGCTGACGACTGCTGGTTTCAGTCGCGCGCAATACGCGGCGTAGCGCACGCAGGGTCAGCGAGGCGATTTCGGAATTCATGGAAAAGCGCATAGCGCGAAGTCCGACAAATCATCAACCATGCTTAAAAGTTCCCCAACATATCCTTCATAGAATGAAATATAATTTCAAACTGAGGGTTGAAAAGAACGCCATTATCCAGCATATGGTCGACTGTCTCACCGGAGAATAAGCTTCTCTGAGTAAAATATAATTCGGGAGTTGAAGCAATCTTATATTCCCAAGCTACAGCGGCTGTTACGCCGCCACGGGCTTCTGCGCGCTCTGAACAGAGCGAGGGGCAGGACATGGTTTTCCGCAAGCCCACTGCTAAGGACGGGCCAGCCATCAGCGGATTGATCGCGGTCTGTCCGCCGCTCGGTCCCAATTCGGCCTATTGCAACCTGTTGCAATGCACCGACTTCGCCGACAGCTGCGCCATCGCCGAACAGGGCGATGAAGTTGTCGGCTGGGTATCGGGCTATCGCCCGCCGGTCGCGCCCGAAAATTTCTTCGTCTGGCAGGTTGCCGTATCGTCCGCCGCGCGCGGGCAAGGCCTTGCCAGGCGCATGATCGAGGCGCTTTTGGCGCGTTCCGAGCAGGCTGGCGTCACCCATCTCACAACGACGATCACCGACGATAACCGCGCGTCCTGGGCTTTGTTTCAGGGACTGGCGCGAAGATGGGATGCCCCCATCGAATAGACCGCTCGATTTGACGAACACACCCACTTCGCCGGCGCCCACGCCACAGAATGGCAGGCTCGTATCGGCCCGCTGTCGTTCCCGGCGCATAATTAAGAGAGATTATAGACCATGACCGTCACGACCCTACCCAAACCTACCAGCTCCATTCCCGACACGGCCGTCTATGAACGACGCGAGTCCGCAGTGCGCAGCTATGCTCGCGCCATGCCGCGTCAGTTCAACCGCGCAGAAGGGGTCTGGATGCATGACAATCAGGGCGGCCGCTATCTAGACTTTCTGTCCGGCTGTTCGACGCTTAATTATGGCCACAACCACCCGGTTCTGAAGGCTGCGCTGGTCGATTATATCGCTGGCGACGGAATCACCCATGGCCTCGATTTGCACACCGATGCCAAGGCCGATTTTCTCGCGGCGCTGGAAGATGTGATCCTGCGTCCCCGAGGACTTGATTATCGCGCCATGTTCACCGGGCCGACCGGCACCAATGCGGTCGAGGCCGCGATCAAGCTGGCGCGCAAGATCACGGGTCGCGAACTGGTGATCGCCTTCACCAACGGCTTTCACGGCATGACGCTGGGGGCGCTGGCCTGCACCGGCAATGCAGCCAAACGCGGCGGAGCAGGGGTGCCGCTCAGTCATGTCGCCCATGAACCCTATGACGGTTATCATGGTCCCGATGTCGATACGGCTGACCTGCTGGAGCGGCGTCTGTCCGATCCGTCGAGCGGCCTCGACGCCCCGGCCGCGATCTTGGTGGAAACGGTGCAGGGCGAAGGCGGCCTCAACGCGGCTTCTCCCGAATG